>CANPWJ010000019.1 GCA_947584035.1 uncultured Acetatifactor sp.
TCCTGGAGGCCGCAAATTCTGCTTGAATGATGGGAAGGGTCTGTTATAATGTTAATAAAAAGGAAAGCGAGGAGAAGCAGGATGAATCAAGTGCTGGAAACGATCGAACAAAGATACTCCGTCCGCGGCTACTCGGAGGAGAAGCTGACGGAGGAGGAGCTGGACGCGCTGCTGCGGGCCGGGCTGCAGGCGCCCACCGCCACAAACCGCCAGGAGATCCACATCACCGTGGCGGACGGGAGCCATCCCATCCTCCGGGAGATAGAGGAGTTAAAGAACGTGCAGAGAGGGATCGTGGATCCGCCGCACAATTTTTACTATGAGGCGCCGACGGTGTTCTTTCTCAGTGCGGAGCAGGAGTTTTCCTGGAGCGCCGTGGACGCGGGGATCGCGGTGGAGAATATGGCTCTGGCGGCGGAGTCTCTGGGGCTTGGGAGCCTGATCATCGGATGCGTCAAGGATGCCCTGAACGGGGAGAAGAAGGACTACTTCGCCCGGGAGCTCCGGTTTCCGGAGGGGTATGCGTTTGTCATCGCTCTGGCCGTAGGACACAAGGCGGCCCGAAAGGAGCCCCACGAGTACAGCATGGAGAAACATGTCTCCCGCTTGTAAGGGGATGGCGGGAGAAGAGACGGTAGAGGGAAAAGCCAGCGGCAGGGAGATAAGAGCCGTGTAGGGAAAGGCAGCGGCAGAGCGAAGAGCCAACGTAGAGAGAAGAGGCCGCGTAGGGAAAGGCAGCGATAGGAAAAAGCCAGCGTAGAGAGAGAAGAGGCCGCGCAGGGAAAGGCCGCGGAAGCGAAGAGACAGCGCAGGGAAGAGGCTGCGTAGGGAAATGGCCGCGGAAGCGAAGAGACAACGCAGAGAGAAGATGCCGTGTAGGGAAAAGCCAGCGGCAGGGAAGAGACAGTGGCAGGAGAACAGGCAGCGGAGAGAAAAGAGATGAGAGCAAGGGAAAAGGACAAACCCTGTGGGAAAAGAGGGATCCAGTGGGAGACGGCCATACTGTGGGGCGGAAGTCTGCTGTATGCCTTTCTGTTTCTATTTCTGCTCCTGTTTGACAAAAACACGCTCCGACTTTGGCCCAACCGGGTGCTGGCACTGTTCGGCATCCTGTTTCTGCTGGCGGGCGGGGTGATCCGCCGCGTGCTTCATGGCTGCAGGAAAAGGGCCGGAGACAGGCGTTTGTTCCGACATCCGGCGCTTTGGATCCTTGCCGGGTACCTGGCGCTCTATGTCCTGCAGCTTTTGTGGGTGCGCTCGGTCTATTTTTACACCAGCTGGGACGTGGGAGGAATGCGGGAGGCGGTGGATGCCTTTCTGCAGGGGGACGCGCGTTCAATGGAGGGAGTGGTGCGGGATTATTCTGCCTATCCCAACAATCTGCTGCTCTTTTATCTGTTTACCCTGATTGAGCGGGCGGGAAGGCTGTTTGGGATGCGGGAGCCTTATTTTCTCTGCATCGCCCTGTCCTGTCTCTGCGTGAACCTTTCCTGTTTCCTGGGGCAGCTCATGCTGAACCGTCTGGTTCGCTGGCCGGGGATCCGGCTGCTCTACGGGGTGACGGGGACGGTGTTTGTCCTGTTTTCTCCCTGGGTCATTATGCCTTATTCCGATACCTACGGGATGCTGTTTGTGGCGCTTGGATGCTATGCGGTGGTCTGTATGGAAAAGAGCCGGATTCGGTGGTTCGTGGCGGCCTTCGCGGCCTTTGTCGGCTACAGGGTGAAGCCCACGGCCATATTCCCGCTGTTCGCAATCTGGCTGGTCTACGGTCTGCGCTTTCTCGTTTCCCGCCGCCGGGAAGGCTGGGAGCTTTTGCGTCTTTTGGCCGCTACGGCGGTGTTTGGCGTGATGGGCGCGCTTCTGTCGGTGTGGATCCAGTATGCCTGTTCCTTCCGGCTGGTGCCGGAGCTTCGTATGCCGGCCACGCATTTCCTGATGATGGGATTTAATGAGCCCATGAAAGGCGGCTACACACACGACGATTTTTTGTATTCCCAATCCTTTCCCGATGTGGAGAGCCGTACCCGCGGGACGGCGGAGCGTTTCCTGGAGCGGGTGGAGGACATGGCGGATCAGGGAATACTGTTCTATTTCCTGAAGGAGAAGGCGCTGGTCAACTTTAACGACGGCACCTTTGCCTGGGGGGAGGAGGGCGGCTTCTTCCTGAAGGAGCCGGAGCATGAAAACGTGTGGTACCGGTGGTTTCTCAAAACATGGGTTCCGCCCGGAATATGGGGAAGCGATGGGGAATATTATGCCGGAAACCAGACGATCCGGCAGATGCTGTGGCTGGCGGTGATCCTGGGGGTGGCGCTGTCGGGCATGGAGAGCGGCGCACAGGACCGGGAAAAGGCGTGCCTGATGCTCTCGATCTGCGGGATTTTGGTGTTTATCATGCTCTTTGAGGCCAGGGCGCGTTACCTCTTTCTGTATGTGCCCGTGTTTTTGGTACTGTCCTTCTGCGGCTACGATGCGGCATGGCGCAGGGAAGAGGCGTGGATCGCGGAATGGCTCCGCCGGTGGAGAGCGCGCGGGAGGCAGCGGGAGCCGGGCGGCCAGGGCAGCAGAGATCCGAACCCAAGCGGCAGCTGAGACAGCGGAATACAAAGGGACGGCGGGAGTAAAAGGGGCTGTAGGGACAGCAGGAGCAGGGCAACAGGAGCAGGGCAACAGGAGCAGGAGCGCCGAAAAAGAACGGAGGAGAAGGATGGGCGGCGATAGCACGCGTGGGAGCGGCAGGGTGGCCGGGCAGTTTGCCCGCTACGTGTCACAGAACATACTGGGAATGCTGGGGGTGTCCTGCTACATTATCGTGGACACCTTTTTTATCTCCCTGGCGGCCGGGACCGACGGCATCACGGTGTTGAACCTGGCGCTGCCGGTATTCAGCGTGATCTTTGCCCTGGGCTCCATGATTGGCGTCGGTTCCGCCACGCGGTTTGCCCTGTTGCGTGCCGGAGGGGACCGGCAGGCGGAGGAGTATTTTTCCAACGCGCTCCTGTGGGTCGTCCTGCTGGGAGCGCTCTTTCTGGCGGCGGGGATCCTGATCCCGGACCGGATCATCGCTCTGCTGGGTGGGGACGATCAGATCGTGGCGCTGGGGGTGCCCTACAACCGGATCTTTCTGCTGTTTGCCCCTTTTTTCATGGCAAATTATGTGGTGAGCGCCTTCGTGCGAAACGACAACGCTCCCACGCTTGCCATGGTCGGCACGATGGCGGGGAGCCTGTGCAACATTTTCTTTGACTATCTCTTCATGTTCCGGCTGGGAATGGGACTTGCGGGCGCCGCGCTGGCTACGGCGGTCTCTCCGGTTGTCAGCATTCTCGTCTGTGGGACGCATTTTTTCCGTCCGGAAAATACGGTCCGGTTTGTGAAGAGGAAGCCTTCCCTCCGGCTGCTTCTTTCCTCCGCACAGCTGGGGATCTATGCCCTGATCGGGGAGCTCTCCTCGGGAGTGACCATCACCGTGTTTAACTTTCTGATCCTGGGGCTGGCCGGAAATGTGGGAGTCGCGGCGTATGGCGTGGTGGCCAATTTTGCCATGATCACTACGGCTATTTTCAACGGTATCTCCCAGGGCGCGCAGCCGCTGGTCAGCCGCTGTTACGGAAGCGGTGACCAGGAGGCGACCGGACGGCTCCTGCGGCTGGGGATCGGGACGTCTCTGGGAATAGCGATCTTAAGCTGTGCGGCGGCCTACGCCTTTACGGGGCCGCTCGTGGAGCTGTTCAACAGCGAACATTCGGCGGAGATGTCGCGGTATGCCTACACGGGGATGCGCCTGTATTTCCCGGGCTTTCTCTTTGCCGGGGTCAACGTGTTCGGAAGCGGATTTTTGAGCGCCTCCGCCAGGCCCAGGGCGGCGTTTGCCATCTCCCTGCTGCGCGGCGTGGCGGCGATCATCCTGTGTTCCCTGGTGCTTGCCTATTTCTTTGGGTTTACCGGCGTGTGGCTGTCCTTTGGGACAGCGGAATTTCTCACGGCGATCGTCACAGTGTGCGCGCTTTGGGGACGAGGACGCCCCGGAGGCCGTCCCGCGAAAAGGGCTTGCGCAGGAAAGGGACTTTAGTGTAAAATGAAAGGGAAGAGCAGCAGGAAGAAGAAAAAGTAGGAAAAGTAAAGGAAAAAGCAGGGAAAAGCGCAAAAGCAGAAAAGGAAAGGCAGCGGAAGAAGTAAAGAAAAAAGCAAGGAAAAAACAACAGAAAGAGCAGCAGGAAAACAAAGTGGGACAGGAGGGCATGAATATGGCGGCAAAGGTTTATTTTACGAGAGAGATCACACCGGAGAAGGTAGTGGAGTTATACAGGATGCTGGGGAAGGAGCTGCCCGGCAGGGTGGCGGTGAAGCTTCATTCCGGGGAGGAGGGAAACCAGAATTTCCTTCGCCCGGAGTTCTTTAAGCCCATGGTGGAGGAGGTGAATGGAACGGTGGTAGAGTGCAACACAGCCTATGAGGGCTCCCGGAACACGACCGAGAAGCATCTTGAGACGCTGGAGAAGCATGGATGGAGCAAGTATTTTACCGTGGATCTGCTGGACGGGGAGGGGCCCGATCTGGAGCTTCCCATCCCGGAAGGGAAACGTATCCACAAGAACTTTGTGGGAAAGGATCTCGAAAAATATGATTCCATGCTGGTGCTGTCCCATTTCAAGGGACATCCCATGGGAGGCTACGGCGGAGCCATCAAACAGCTTTCCATCGGGGTGGCCTCCTCCTACGGCAAAGCCTACATTCACGGCGTGGGAGATCCGGACGCCTTCTGGACCTCCGACCACGACTCCTTCCTGGAGTCCATGGCGGACGCCGCGCTGTCGGTGATCCGGTATTTCAAGGGCAGTCTGGCCTATGTGAACGTGATGAAGAATATGTCCGTGGACTGCGACTGCTGCGCGGTAGCGGAGGATCCCTGCATGAAGGATATCGGGATACTGGCCTCTCTGGATCCGGTGGCCATCGATCAGGCGTGTCTGGATCTGGTATATCAAGCGGACGACCCCGGGAGGGATCATCTGATCCAGCGCATCGAGTCCCAGAACGGCGTCCACACCATTGAGGCGGCGGCAGCGCTGGGCTACGGGGAGAGAGAGTACGAGCTGATCGAAGTTTAAAAAGCGAAAAAATTGTTACAGTTTGTCACCGTTGAACTGTAACAATTTTTTTATATTTTTCGGGAAAATGTTGTGCAGATTGCCGAGGTATGGTATAATAACCTTATTCGAGGCAGAAAGCGGCCGGATGGCCATCTGTACCGTAAATGCGAAGCATTTATGGTATAATGATTCTGCTGACGCAGAATCGCAGCCGGTTCCACCGGCTTATCACCGCTTGCGCGGTGCATTATCCCTGGCAAACCACCGCTTGCCCGGTAAATGCCGCTTCGCGGCGCTTCCCGGTCTGCGCTGGTGGTATAATAGATTCATTCAAGGCACGGAAATAAATAATATATTTTAAATAGGAGGTACATATGGCAAACAACATCATTGTAGGACAGTCCGGCGGTCCGACCGCTGTGATCAACTCCAGCCTGGCAGGTGTTTTTGAGACCGCCAAGGAGCTGGGCGCAGACAAGGTGTACGGCATGAGGCACGGTATCCACGGGTTCCTGGAGCGGAACATTGTGGATATGGAGGAAAAGATCCGCACCGATCTGGATCTGGAGCTCTTAAAGAGAACTCCTTCCGCGTTCCTGGGCTCCTGCCGGTACAAGCTTCCGGAGATCGAGGGCAACGAGGATGTCTACAACAAGATCTTTGAGATCCTGAAGGAATATGAGATTTCCGCCTTTTTCTATATCGGCGGAAACGATTCCATGGATACCATCAAAAAGCTGACCGACTACTCGGTGAAGATCAACAGCCCCATCCGCTTTATGGGCGTGCCCAAGACCATCGACAATGACCTTGCGGTGACCGACCATACCCCCGGCTTCGGCAGCGCGGCCAAATATATTGCCTCCGCTACGAAGGAGCTGATCCGCGACGGCCTGGTATACGATTTCAAGCAGGTGACCGTGATCGAGATCATGGGACGGAACGCGGGCTGGCTGACGGGCGCTGCGGCGCTGGCAAAGTGCGAGGACTGCGAGGGTGTGGATCTGATCTATCTGCCGGAGCTTCCCTTCCATGTGGATGATTTCCTTCAGAGAGTCGGCAAGCTCCTGGAGACCAAGAAGAACGTGGTGATCGCCGTATCCGAGGGCATCAAGACGCCGGAGGACAAATATGTGTTTGAGCTGACGGATCACACGGAGTATGTGGACTCCTTCGGCCACAAGCAGCTCAGCGGTACCGCCAGATATCTGGCAGACCTTGTCAGCGAGAAGTTTGGCTGCAAGTCCAGAGCGATCGAGCTCTCCACCCTGCAGAGATGTGCGGGCCATATGACCTCCCGCGTGGATATCACCGAGGCTTACCAGGTGGGCGGCTCTGCCGTGAAGGCGGCCTTTGACGGCGACACGGGCAAGATGGTCATTTTGAAGCGCGTTTCCAGCGAGCCCTATATCTGCACCACCGATCTGTATGATGTGCACATGATCGCCAACATCGAGAAAAAGGTTCCTCTGGAGTGGATCACCGACGACGGCACCAACGTGAGCCAGCAGCTGGTGAACTACATCAAGCCGCTGATCCAGGCAGAGCTTACGCCCATTATGATCAAGGGGCAGCCCCGCCACATCGTGATCGACATGGTATAGGACGAAGAAAAATAAATTAAGAGAATTAAGCTGTTGACAACCGACGGAGAATACGTTAAAATATTCTTCGTCGGTTTGATACGGTCAGGCTGACTATGTGTGTCCGTAGCTCAGCTGGATAGAGCAACGGCCTTCTAAGCCGTGGGTCGGGGGTTCGAATCCCTTCGGGCACGCTGGGGCAGGATGTCTCCCCTTATGATGATATGGTGGGTATAGCGCAGCTGGTTAGCGCGCCAGATTGTGGCTCTGGAGGCCAAGGGTTCGAATCCCTTTATCCACCTTTGTGTGCTACAATGTGCCTTGATGGCATGCTTGGGGCCATACAGATAGGGCTATCGCCAAGCGGTAAGGCACAGCACTTTGACTGCTGCATACGCTGGTTCGAATCCAGCTAGCCCTGCTCCTTGTGTTATGTGGGATATTAGCTCAGGCGGTAGAGCACTTGACTTTTAATCAAGTTGTCCGGGGTTCGAATCCCCGATGTCTCATTTGCAAAACAGAATTTGGGAAGTGTTGACTGTTCAGCACTTCCCTTTTTTAGACGGCAGGAGAGACCCGGCACTGTCCCGGCGAGAAGGAGGAGAGAATGGTCTATCAGTTTCAGAAGTATGAACCGACACAGCTGAAGAGAGGGCATCTGCGCCTGGGGGGCTCCGACCCGCAGGGAAGGCGGATCGACGTGACGAATCTGTACCTGGAGCGGGACGGGAAGCCCTGGATCGGCGTCATGGGAGAGTTTCACTTTTCCCGCTGTCCTCGGGAGAAGTGGTACGGGGAGCTGTGCAAGATGAAGGCGGGCGGGATCACCACAGTGGCCAGCTATCTGTTCTGGATACACCATGAGGAGATCGAAGGGGAGTTTGACTTCTCCGGGAATCTGGATATCCGGGCGTTTGTAGAGCTGACGGCCAAAGCCGGGATGGACATGGTGCTGCGGGTGGGGCCCTGGGCCCACGGCGAGTGCCGAAACGGCGGTTTTCCGGACTGGCTGGTGCAGAAGGGATTCCCGCTCAGAGAGAACCATCCGGAGTATCTGGCGCTGGTGCGCGTGTGGCTGGAGAAGATCTACGAGCAGGTGAAGGGGCTGTTCTACAAGGACGGCGGCAATATCATCGCGGTGCAGCTGGAAAACGAGCTGACCGACAACGCGGAACATTTGCTGCGGCTGAAACAGATGGCGCAGGAGATCGGCTTTGATGTGCCTCTCTATACGGTGACCGGATGGAACAGCAGCTACGGGGCCAAGATCCCGGTGAAGGAGGTGTTCCCGGTATTCAGCGCTTATGTGGACGCGCCCTGGGCGGAGCACACGAGGCAGCTGCCTCCCTCCGAGCACTATGTGTTTGAAAAAAAGAGAAACGACGCCTCTGTGGGATCGGATCTGATCCGGGTGGTGGACGAGGACGGCTGGAGGCTCCCTTACGAGGAGTACCCGTTTGCCACCTGCGAGCTGGGGCCGGGGCTGGAGCCCACCCATCACCGCCGCCCCATCGTGTCCGGTATGGACGCCTACGCCATGTCGCTGGTCAAGCTGGGGGTGGGCAACAATCTCATCGGCTATTACATGTATCACGGCGGCACCAATCCCCTGGGAAAGCGGTCGTCCTTCAACGAGACCAGGGCCACAGGCTATCCCAATGATTATCCGATCCTGTCCTATGATTTTCAGGCGCCCCTCTCCGAGTACGGCGAGGTCCGGGAGCAGTACCGGCTCCTGAACCTGCTGCATCTCTTTGCGCAGGATTTCGGGGAGAAGCTTGCGCCGATGGAGGCGGTAAACGGCAGGGAGAAGGTGGAGCCCGGGGACGGGACCTCCCTGCGCTACTGTATGCGGACGGACGGGGAGAGCGGTTTTGTGTTTGTGAACCATTATCAGCGGCTGGGCCATATTGCGGATCTGGAGGATGTGGTGATCGACACGGGGAGCGTGAAATTCCCCCCCATTTCGGTGAAGGGAGACATCGCCTTTTTCATGCCCTTTGCGCTTTGCCTGGGCGGGGAGCGGTTGGAGTACGCCACGGCGCAGCCCATCTGTGTCTGCGGGGACACGGTGTTCTTCGCAGAGATCCCCGGCGTGCCGGCGCGTTATCGGTTTGCCGGACAGGAGGAGCGGCAGGGCAGCGCGGCGTTTCCGGAGGGCGTCAGCATCCTCACGGAGGGCGGGCTGCGGATCGTGACACTTCCCTGGGACCGCGCCCGGTTTGCCCGAAAGCTGGGCGGCGTGCTCTATGTGGGCGACGGCTGCGATCTCTATGAGCAGGATGGGCGGATCCTGTCCGTGGAGGGCGGGGAGTACCGCTATGTCCGGTGGACGGGGGATACCTTCGCGGAACAGGCGGACGGCGAACCGAAACAGGCGGCGAGACTTACGGTGACACCCCTGCGGGAGCAGCCCCTTCACTCCCCCTATGAGGAGGAACTGCACATCGGCGGGGAGAGGAAGGTCGCCTGGAGCGAGCTGGCGGTGGACAGCCCCGAGGGATTCGTGCAGGTGGCATATGAGGGGGACGTGGCGCAGATCTACGCCGACGGACAGCTGGCGGCGGACGATTATTATTACGGGCGTCCCTGGAGAGTGCCGGCCGCCTTGCTCTTCGGAAAGAAGTGCTTCCTGGCGGTCTCCGAGCTGCGGGACGCTTCTACCGGGAATATCCGGAGCGGGTGCGGGAGATCCAGTAGGTGAGTGTAGGAGGTCTGGCAGGGTGACGCGGGGGTCTTGCAGACGCGGGAGCTCCAGCAGGATGACGCAGGAGGTTCGGCAGGTGAGTGCAGAAGATCCGGCAGGATGGTGCGGGAGGTCCGGCAGCCGGGCGCCGCGCTTGACAAAGTCCTCAAAGCAGGGTATGATATCTCTTGCGTGCGGATATGATGGAATTGGCAGACATGCAAGATTTAGGTTCTTGTGCCGCGAGGCGTGTGGGTTCAAGTCCCACTATCCGCAGGATGGCTGTTTTTTGGCGGCGGACTGCCGGAAATTTTTGGCAGCGGGCTGCCGGAAAACGCTTGACAGGCGGCTCGGAAAATGATACCTTAATAATAAGTTAAAAGGGAGTAGTTGCAACGTGTAATCAACATACCCCGGTGCGCCGTCAGGCGGAAGCCGTGGTTACACGCTTTCTGTTTTCCGCGAAAGAACAAGACTTTTAGCACCCAGGTGCTGAGAGTCTTTTTTTAACATGAGGAGGATATGGGTTATGCAGACGGTATTGCAGATCGTGTTACAGCTGGTGCTTTTGGTGGTGGGCTTTGTCATGCTGATCAAGGGGGCGGACTGGTTCGTGGAGGGGGCGTCCAAGCTGGCCGACCGCTTTGGGATCCCGCAGCTGGTCATCGGCCTGACCATCGTGGCCATGGGGACCTCTCTGCCGGAGGCGGCGGTCAGTATCTCCGCGGCGTTTAAGGGAAGCGCGGACATCACGATCGGGAACGTGGTGGGAAGCAATATTATGAATGTGCTGGTGATCCTGGGGATCACCTCCGTGATCCGCGCCATCCCGGTGCAGAAAACCACGGTGCGCTATGAGATCCCCTTCACGATCCTGGTGACGCTCCTGCTGGCGGGGATGGGGCTTTTGGACAATCGGATCAGCCGCACGGAGGGCGTGCTTTTGTGGGTGTTCATGGTGCTGTATCTTCTCTATCTTCTGTGGTGCGCGAAGCATGGCATCAGCACGGGCGACGGGCAGGAGCCGGAGGAGAATGGAAAGCAGACGCCTGTCTGGAAGCTGCTTTTGCTGATCGTGGTCGGCGGCGTGCTGATCGTGTGGGGCAGCGATGTGACGGTGGACGCGGCCACGGCCATCGCCCGGATCTTCCGCATGAGCGAGCGCTTCATCGGCCTGACTATCGTGGCCTTTGGCACGTCCCTGCCGGAGCTTGTGACCAGCGCTACCGCGGCAGTCAAGGGCAAGACGGACATCGCGGTGGGCAACATCGTGGGAAGCAATCTCTTTAACATTCTCTTTGTGGTGGGAACCACGGCCCTGATCACGCCGGTGGCCTACAGCGCGGAGTTTCTGGTGGACAGCGCGGTGGCTGTGGCGGCGATGGCGCTGCTGCTTGTGTGCGTGCTGCCGAAGCGGAAGCTGACCAGACCTGCCGGGCTGATCATGCTCCTGGGCTACGCGGGGTATTTCGTGTACCTGATCCGGTGAGCGGAGGACGGCGTACAAACAATGCCCGCGCCGATGTTGCGCGTCCCTGCCCCACGTTCCCGCTCTGCAGGGGCTTCTCCATCACTCTGCAGGGGATTCTCCATCAAAATCGGTTGCCAGCAGGGCCCGGAAAATGCTATAATAAATCATCACAGGTAAGGCGGTGTGCACAGGATGAAAAAGGCGGTACAAGCTACATATTTTGTGTTTTTGGCAGTGTTCGCGGTCCTTATGGGATACGCGGCGCTGACCTTTTCCCTGTCCCGGGAGAGCCGGGACACCCGCGGCGGGTACGAGCTGCTAAAAGAATATACGTCGGAGACGGTGGAGGACGCTCAGGCACCCGCCGGCGTGCGGCAGATCTGCCAGTGGACGGTATCGGATGTACAGGACGCGTGCCGGATGCTGATCTTTTACACCAAGCATCAGAATGTCCAGGTATATCTGGACGGCGCGTGCGTCTACCGGGTGGAGCCGGATCCGGGGAATTGGTTCGGGAAGTCGCCGGGCGGCGTCTGGAACCAGGTGCCTCTTACGGAGGCGGACAACGGAAAGACGATCCGGGTGGAGCTGACCCCCGTCTATCGGAGCCTGGCGGACACGGATACCGCGCCGGACTTTTACTTCGGCGACAAGTACGACATCGCGGTGGCTATCTTCTGCCGCAGCATCCCGTCGAGTGTCTTTGGGATCATAGCGCTTCTGATGGGGGCGGCCTTCATCGGGTTTGTGCTTTATAATTACAAAAACACGGAGATCGACCGGACGTTAGTCATGCTGGGGCTCTTCTCCATCCTGCTGGGACTGTGGAAGGTGACGGACGCGGAGGCCCTGCGGTTCTTTTTCCCGGGGCAGATCCAGATGTCCATGATGTCCTCGGTGACGCTTCTGCTGGTCAGCGTTCCCTTTCTTCTCTTTATCAAGGAGGGGCTGCACAACCGGGACAGCATCCTCTGGTACATCCCCTGTTTTACCAGTCTGGCGGAAATGCTGGCGGTGCTGGTGCTGCAGCTGACGGGCCGGATGGATTTCCGGGAGACGCTGTTTTTGACCCATCTGCAGCTGATATTCCTGCTGGTGGTCTGTGTGTTCATGGTGGTACGGGAGGTTCGGGCCGTCGGCTGGAGTGCCAGGCTCAAGCGCTCCGTCTTGTGCGTGGGGATCTGCTTTGCGGGGACCCTGGTGGATCTGGCGATCTACTACGCCACCGACGGCAGGAGCATGGTGCTGCTGGCGCTCTGCGGTTTCCTGGTCTACATCATCGTGCAGGGCATGTCCTCCATGCGGGAGGCAAAGCAGCTGATGGCCATCGGGATGCGGGCGAAGAGCTTTGAGCGCATGGCGTACCACGATCAGCTGACCGGGCTGTACAACCGGACCGCCTACGCGGCGTACACCGGAGACGAGGCGTTTGAGCCGGAGCGGTGCATCGTGGTCGTGTTTGACCTGAACGATCTGAAAAAATGCAACGACACGCTGGGGCATGAGAAGGGAGACTTCTACATCCGGGAGAGCGCCCGCATCATACAGAATATTTTCGGGGAGAGCGGGGAATGTTATCGCATGGGCGGGGATGAATTCTGTGTCCTGCTCAGGAACAGCAGCCTGGACACCTGTAAACATATGGTGGAAAGGCTGCGGGCACAGGTGGACCGGTTCAACGCTTCCAGCAAGGATGTGTTCATGCAGATCGCCTGCGGTTATGAGATGTATGACCGGAGGATCGACTATGATATAGGAGATACCGCCAGACGGGCGGACAAGATGATGTACCATGAGAAATTTACCATGAAGCAGAAAAACGGCGGGGGCGAGATACGCTGATGCCGCGGCATGGGGAGGCGGAGATTGAAGATGCGGAGAGCGGGAATTTTGATGCCCATAGCCAGTATTCCCTCGCGCTATGGGATCGGCACCTTTGGAAAGGCAAGCTACGAGTTTGTGGATTTTTTGGAGAAGGCGGGACAGAAGCTCTGGCAGATCCTGCCCCTGGGGCCCACCGGATACGGGGACTCCCCCTATCAGTCCTTTTCCACCTTTGCGGGCAATCCATACTATATCGACCTGGAGCTTTTGACGGAGAAGGGATATCTCACAAAGGAGGAGTGCGATGCCTGTGATTTCGGAGGGGATCCGCACTCCATCGACTATGAGAAGATCTATTTTGCGCGCTTCCCGATCCTGCGAAAAGCCTGGGAGAGAGCGGTGGAGAAGGGGCTCGAGGGAAAGCCGGATTATCTGGAGTTTGTGCGGGCCAACAGCTATTGGCTGGAGGACTACGCATTGTACATGGCGGTGAAGAATCAGTTCGGCGGCGTGAGCTTCCTGGAGGGGGATGAGGATATCCGTCTGCGCAAAAAGAAGGCGCTGGCCCACTACCGGGAGAAGCTTGCGGGGGAGGTCTCCTTCTATCGCTTCCAGCAGTATCTCTTCGCGACCCAGTGGAGGGCGTTGAAGCGGTATGCCAACCGGAAGGGGATCCAGATCGTGGGGGACATCCCCATCTATGTGGCGCTGGACAGCGCGGACACCTGGGCCAATCCCAAGCTGTTCCAGCTGGACGAGGACGGGAAGCCCACAGGTGTGGCCGGATGCCCTCCGGATGTGTTCGCCGTCACGGGGCAGCTGTGGGGCAACCCGCTGTACAACTGGAAGTATCACAAAAAGACCGGCTATGAGTGGTGGATCCGGAGGATCGCCTACTGCTATGAGCTCTACGACATCGTGCGCATCGACCACTTCCGGGGCTTTGAGTCCTACTGGTTTGTCCCCTACGGGGACGCCACCGCGGAGAACGGGCACTGGGAGAAGGGGCCGGGCTACGATCTTTTCTCCGCGGTCAAGAAGGCGATCGGGAAGCGTCCGGTGATCGCGGAGGATCTCGGGTTTCTCACGGACCGTGTGGTGAAGCTGGTCAAAAAGACCGGATATCCCGGCATGAAGATCCTGCAGTTTGCCTTTGACGCCTGGCAGGACAGCGAGTATCTGCCCTACAACTATGACCGCAACTGCGTGGTCTACACGGGCACGCACGACAACGATACCACCCTGGGCTGGATCCGGCAGATGCCCGTGAAGGATGTGCGGTTCGCCGGGAAGTACCTGGGGACGAAGGGAAAGAAGGAGCTTTTGTGGGGCTGCATCCGCGCCGCGATCTCCAGCTGCGCGGACACGGCGATCATTCCCATACAGGATTATCTGGAGCTTGGGAGCGAGGCGCGGATCAACGTGCCCTCCACGCTGGGAACCAACTGGAAGTGGCGCATGGACGAGAACGCCCTCTCCAGAGAGCTGGCCAGGAAGATCCGGAAGCTGGTGAAGCTGTACGGCCGCCTGTAGGGCAGGGCGGCAAATAAGGAAGTTCGGAGTTGTGCAATATGGGTTTTATTGAATCGTACAAACATCTTGAAAAACTATGCAGTGAGGTATTGAATGACGATAGGCGCATATCTGCTTATATTGATGAAATGATAAATACTCCCCGTGGTTCTTATTTTGTAAGAGGTTGGGATAATGACTTAAAACAACTGAAACACTACCGGTGGGTTAGAAACCAAATAGCACATGAACCTGATTGTACCGAGTATAATATGTGCGAACCGAGTGATACGGTGTGGCTTGATGATTTTTATTCGCGCATAATGAATCAAACCGATCCGCTCGCTTTATATTCTAAAGCCGCCAAATCTCGTCCGGCTCAAAAATCGGCACAAACACATCCGCCGGAATCGTCTACATACGCATATTCTCCTCCGGCTATTGATTCTAAGAAATTGGCTGGTTGTTTGATATTTTTAGCAGGTATTTTAATGATTGTGGTTGCAATGGTTTTAATTTCCCAAAGACTGTGATTTGATTTCGGAGGTGCGAAATGGCACTGGAAAATAAATTAGGGTTGACAAATTCTGCCGACCTTGCCCGTGAAGAAGAGCGCATCAGCAAGAAAAAGGCGGCGGAGCTTTTTGAAAAAGGTATTCTAAACAACCTCCCCGTCGGCAGATTTTCAACCCTGCAGGCAATCCATAAATATCTCTTTGAAGATATTTACGATTTTGCAGGAGAACTCAGAACAGTCAATATGGCAAAGGGCAATTTCCGTTTTGCTCCTTTAATGTATCTGCGGGCAGCGCTTGAGAATATCGATCAAATGCCGCAGTCAAACTTTGACCAGATCGTTGAAAAGTATGTTGAGATGAACATAGCCCACCCATTCCGAGAGGGGAACGGGCGAAGCGCTCGCATATGGCTTGACCATATCTTAAAAAACGAAATCGGCAGGGTGGTCGATTGGAACAAGGTGGACAAGGAGGATTATCTGCTCGCGATGGAGCGCAGTCCCATTAAAGATATAGAGATCAAGCACCTTTTGAAAGCGGCACTGACCGATGAGATCAACAGCCGCGAGATATATATGAAGGGCATCGATCACAGCTACTATTACGAGGGTTATACAACTTTTAGGACCGAAGAATTGTGACCCTGTTCGCCTGTTATTTTCTACATTCCGATCATTCCGGCTGACTGCAAAAGCCGCCGGGGAGAGGACTTCTCTGCGGAGTCTCTTTCCGGCGGATGCTTTTTTCTTGGTTTCCTATTCTTGGCTTCTTATTCCTTGCTTCCCGTTCTTTGTCTGCTTCGTATGCTTCCCGTTTTAAGTCCCAATCCCTACTCCCTGCCGTCCCTCACTCGGCGTCCGGCTTCTCCACATCGCTCATAGCCATGTAGGAATTATGGTATTCCCGCCGATAGGTGACCTCCTCGTCGAACCAGCCGGGCGGCGCGAAAGCGTCCGCCGCCTCCTTGCTGCCGAACTCTACCTCCGCCATGACCAGGGGATCGAAGGGCGGGTCAAACACGTCCAGCTCAATGGTCAGGCTGTAGTCCGCGGGAGGCTTGGGAAACCCATCCTTCACCTCCGGGTGATCGAGAGGGATCAGATAGCGCTTTTTGGAGATCACGTTGCCGTCCGCCTTCAGAAGAAGGTGATAGTACGCCTCCTTGCTCAGGGGAAGGTTGTACTCATCCCTGGCCATCATGCCGGAACCTTTGTAGGTCAGATAGTATTCGTCGTCCTGTCTGCGCACGCGCACCACGGGATCCGTGCAGAGATAGGCCTGTTCGATGCGGTGGCAGTGATAGCCCTCCAGATGGTCGGGGAGTGTCTTGATGGTGTATTTGCGCTCGATTTCCATGGGTAACCTCGGTTGCTTTGATCCTTTTGTGAGGGGCGGCCCGGGAGCCGGGCGCACGACCCTAAGTAAAGCCATTATATCACGCGATATCAAGAAATCCAAGTGGGAATTGAAATATTCTTGGAAAGTGTGTATACTAAGTGCAAAGAATATTTGCGGAAGCGAGGATGGATCGATGAAGAGGATTGCCGTTTTTTTTGCGGAGGGATACGAGGAGATCGAGGGCCTGACCGTGGTGGATATCTGCCGCAGGAGCGGCCTGTCCATCGACATGGTGTCGGTGAGCGGGGAGCGGAAGGTGACGGGCTCCCACGGGATCACGGTGGAGATGGACCGGGTGTTTGCGGAACTGGATTTCGCGGAGTATGATATGCTGGTGCTGCCCGGCGGGCTGAAGGGTACGCAGGGGCTGGAGAGCCATCAGGGGCTCATGGAGCGGATCGACGAATTTTACGCGGAGGGGAAGTATGTGGCGGCGATCTGTGCCGCTCCCAGTATTTTGGGACACAGAGGGATCCTGCGGGGGAAGCGG
>CANPWJ010000020.1 GCA_947584035.1 uncultured Acetatifactor sp.
GCTGCCCTTTAGCAGAAGCGCCATCAGGATCCCCACCGCGATCCCGCCCACATACAGGGCCACCGTGACCAGGCCGCTGTATCTGGGAAAGAAGGCCGCCGCGAAGAACCCGTAGATCGGCAGCTTGGCCGTGCAGCTCATAAAGGGCGTCAGCAGGATCGTCATCTTCCGGTCCCGCGCCGAGGGAAGCGTCCTGCTGGCCATGACCCCCGGCACCGTGCAGCCGAAGCCGATCAGCATGGGGACGATGCTTCTCCCGGACAGGCCGATCCTGCGGAGAAGCTTATCCATGCAGAACGCCACGCGCGCCATATACCCGGTGTCCTCCAGCAGGGAGAGGAAGAAAAACAGCGTCACGATGATGGGCAGAAAGCTCAGCACGCTCCCCACACCGGAAAAGATACCGTCGATCACCAGCGAGCGCAGCGCGCCGTTGACCTGCCAGGAGACCATCAGCCGATCGGCGGCCTCCGTCACCCAGGCGATCCCGCTCTCCAAAAGCCCCTGCAGCCACGCCCCGATCACCTGGAAGGTCAGATAGAACACCAGCGCCATGATCCCCACAAAGGCGGGGATCGCGGTGTATTTCCCGGTCAGGACGCGGTCGATCCTGCGGCTCCTCTCGCGCTCTCTGCTCTCCCGCGGCTTCACCACACAGGCATCCACCAGCTTCCCAATAAAGGAGAAGCGCATGTCCGCGATGGCGGCGGCCCGGTCCAGCCCCCGCTCCTCCTCCATCTGGCAGATAATGTGCTCCAGCATCTCCTTCTCGTTCCCGGAGAGCCGCAGCGCCTCCAGCACCCTCTCGTCGCCCTCCACCAGCTTCGTGGCGGCAAAGCGGACCGGGATCCCGGCCTCCAGGGCATGGTCCTCAATCAGGTGCATGATGGCGTGCAGACACCGGTGCACCGCCCCCTTATGTTCATTCTCATCACAGAAATCCTGTCTGCCGGGGCGCTCCTGATATTTCGCCACGTGGAGGGCATGGCTCACCAGCTCGTCGATCCCCTCATTCCTGGCGGCGGAGATGGGCACCACCGGGATTCCCAGAAGGGATTCCATCTCATTGATGTACACGGACCCTCCGTTTCCCCGCACCTCGTCCATCATGTTGAGCGCCAGCACCATGGGAACGTCCAGCTCCATCAGCTGCATGGTGAGATACAGGTTCCTCTCAATGTTGGTGGCGTCCACAATGTTGATGATGCCCGTAGGTTTCTCGTTCAGAATGAACTGCCGGGACACGATCTCCTCACTGGTGTAGGGGGAGAGGGAATAGATCCCGGGGAGATCCGTCACCAGCGTCCCCGCGTTCCCTTTGATCGCCCCGCTCTTTCTGTCCACCGTGACTCCGGGGAAATTGCCCACGTGCTGGTTGGATCCGGTGAGCTGGTTAAACAGCGTGGTCTTTCCGCAGTTCTGATTTCCCGCCAGCGCAAACGTCAGGGTCGTGCCCTCCGGGACCGGCTTCTCATCCGCCTTCACATGGTATCTTCCGCCCTCGCCCAGTCCGGGATGCTCTCTTTTCTGCGCGCTCCTGTATGGCTTTTCCTTTCCGGCCTCCCCGGCCTTCTCCGAGTCCCGGCGGGCAAGCGGCTCCACCTGGATCTGCTCCGCGTCCGCCAGCCGCAGCGTCAGCTCATAGCCCTGGACCCGCAGCTCCATGGGATCCCCCATGGGCGCGTATTTCACCAGCGTCACCGCCGCCCCCGGTATCATCCCCATATCAAGAAAATGCTGCCTGAGGGCACCTTCCCCTCCGACAGCAACGATCCTCGCACTCTCTTCTATTTTCAGCTCCCGCAACGTCATAACCGTATCCTCCCGTCCGAATCTCTTCTCACACCCTAGTATAGGAGGTATGGCGGAAAAAGTCAATTGTAGAAAAATCCGGTGGAAAACCGAAAAATCCGTTGAAAAACCGATTGGCTCTCGTCAAAGGCCGCTTTTTATATTATAATGGAATCCGAAAAAAGGGAGGAAATCTCATGGAACACACAGACCCGCACACCCACACACATATCCTGCAGGACGGCACCCAGGTGACGCACAGCCACACGCATCCCCATACCCACCAGAATACCAGGGCGGTGCTCAACCGTATGTCCAAAATCATCGGGCATATGCAGTCGGTCAAGCGCATGGTGGAGGACGGAAAGGACTGCAGCGAGGTGCTGATCCAGCTTGCCGCTGTCTCCTCCGCTGTTCAGAGCGTCAGCCGCGTCATCCTGAAGGACCACATCTCCCACTGTCTGGTGGAGGCCGCCCGTGCCGGCGATTATGAGGCCATCGAAGAATTGAATCAGGCCATCGACAAATTTATGAAATAGTCCGGCCCACTTGTGCAAACCGTTTCCAGATTTACACTTCTTTCGCACGCTGTGCTTTTTTTCTACCATTCGTCAATTTGGGGGAAAACCGCGGTGAAAAGGTGGTAAATTTATTAAAATATTTTATTGTTGTATTTCATTATTTTTATCAACCACCCGAAACGGTGTGTACCAAAGATGAGCCCTGAAGATAATGCCCTGCTAACCGAATCCTACCGTAAATATCACAAGGATCTGTATCTGTACGTGGCCGCGCACCTTCCGGATAGCCACGCGGTGGACGACGTGGTGTCCGAGACCTTCACCCTGGCCTGTGAAAAGCTGGAGCAATTTAAGCGCCATCCCAATCCGAAGGCCTGGCTGGTTCTCGTGGCGCGCCACAAGACGCTGGAAATGCTGCGCCGTCTCTACGACCGGCGGCTGATCCACCTGGACGACGAGACGCCGCTTTCGTCCGACTGCTCCCAGTATGGGATCCGGGAATTTGCCATAACCGCCAGAGAGGCGCTGACGCCGGAGGAATACCGACGGTTCCTCCGCTATTTCATATGGGGCTATTCCCTGCGCGAGCTGGCGGAGCTGGAAAACGTCTCCCCCGCCACACTCTCCGTCCGCCTGAGCCGCATCCGCAGGAAGCTCATGGAGCGGCTGTGACCGTCCGATCCTCCTTTTCCTCCAAAAGCCTTCGGAGAAACTCCCACACCCTCGCCGTAGAAGAAATGCTGAGCCGCTCCTCCGTCGTGTGTATGTCCCGCATGTCCGGCCCGATGGATACGCAGTCCAGACCGGGAAGCTTGGCGGCCAGCAGCCCGCACTCCAGGCCCGCATGGATCGCCTGTACCTGCGGCTCCCTTCCATACATGCGGCGGTACAGCGCCGTCATCTTGTCCCGCAGAGGCGAGTCGGCCCGGTACTGCCAGCCAGGATAATCCCCGGTCACCCGTACCGCCGCGCCCGCCAGCTCCGCCAAAGCCCGCAGCTTTTCGATCCATGCGTATTTGGCGCTCTCCCGGCTGCTCCGCACGGAGAACACCGCGGACAGGCTTCCGCCGGACGCATCCGTCTGACCGGTGAGCAGCCCCAGATTCAGGGAGGTTTCCACCAGGCCCGCCAGATCGGCGCTCATGGTCTGCACACCGTTGGGAGCGGCCCACAGGAAAGCGGCCAGACGCCGGGTATCCTCCGGCGACGCAGCAAACAAAGCGTGCTCCGCGCGCGGAAGCTCGCTCAGGCTTACTTTAAGCCCCGGATCCCGGACGGCAAACTCTTCCCCAAGCTGGGACGCCATCTGCGCCGCGCGCTCCTGCAAAAGCGGAAGGGATTGGGGCGAAACCGCCAGGACTGCCCTGGCCTCCCGGGGAATGGCGTTGTCCGCCAGGCCGCCCCCAACGGACACGAGCCGCACCGGACCGGTACCTGCCAGGCCCCAGAGCAAACGCCCCAGAAGGCAGTTCGCGTTTCCGCGGCCCTTGTCGATCTCCTCACCGGAATGTCCTCCCCGAAGCCCGCTTACCTTTAACTCCGCCAAAGCTCCTTCGGCAGGGGCCGCCGGATAGGAAAAGCCGCACTCTGCGCGGGCCCCTCCGGCGCAGCTTGTCAAAAAGATCCCCTCCTCCTCGGAGTCCAGGTTGACCATGCGCTCTCCCCGCAGCATGGACAGGTCGATGGACCGGGCGCCGTCCATTCCCACCTCCTCATCCACCGTGAGCACCACCTCCAGCCGGGGGTGCCCGAAGCAGTCGTCCTCCAGCAGGGCAAGGGCATAGGCGATCGCGACGCCGTCATCTCCCCCCAGGCTGGTCCTCTCCGCGTACAGCCAGTCTCCGTCGATTCCAAGCCGCAGCCCCTGGGACGTCATATCCACGGGAGCGTCCGGCCGATGTACCGCCACCATGTCCATATGCCCCTGCAGGATCACGGGCGGTTCTTCCTCGTAGCCGGCGGCCGCCTCCTTCACGATCACGACATTTTTACAGGCATCCTGACAGCACCAGAGGCCATGCTCCCTGGCAAAGCGGACCAGATAATCGCTGATCTTTTCCACATTCCCCGATCCGTGGGGGATCCTGGAAATCTCCTCAAAATAGTAAAACACCCGCTGGGGCGCAAGACCGGACAACACACCCATTCTTTTCTCCCTTCTTCCCGGCAGGAACCGTTCGGAGGCTACACCTCTTATCTCTCCCTATTTTATACCGAAAATCGGAAATCCTGTCAAGAAATTTCAACCGCACGACCAGGTTCTGCTCCTGCCCGTTTCCTGTTATGAACGGCAGCCTCGAGCCTCTCTAAAGCCTGTGTTAATGTTTTCCGGGAACAGGCGAGCACCACTCGCTGAAACGAAAACGCCTTTTTCCCGAAAATGTATCCATCGTCCAGCCAAAGCTTTGCTTTATTTACGATAAGCTCCTTCAATTCTTTATCGTTTAGACCGAGTTTCGAACAATCCAGCCAGGCAAAATAGGTTCCGTCAGGCTCTACCAGTTTGATTTCGGGAAGCCTGTCGCTTAAAAAGGTACGCAAAAAAGCAAGATTGCCTTGCAGATAACGCTTACATTGAAGCAGCCATTCTTCGCCGTTTTCATACGCTGCCTGCGCTGCGACCAACCCCAAAGAATTCAACTGGGAATATCCGCTGCGATCCATTTCTTTTCGAACCTTACGGCGGATATCCTCATTTGCGATCCAGATGTTTGAAACCTGCAGACCTGCCAAATTAAACGTTTTGCTCGGAGCCGTACAAACAATCGTCCGTTCCGCGAGTTCCGGGCATCCCGCGGCAAAAACGGTATGGGGATGTCCCGGAAGGGTAAAATCGCAGTGAATTTCATCGGAAGCAACGATCACGCCGTACTTTTGGCATAGCGCACCTATGTTTTGCAGCTCCGCTTTTGTCCATACTCTGCCGACAGGGTTATGCGGTGAGCACAGGATAAACAGTTTTACATGGTCCTCCCGGATCTTCGCTTCAAAATCGGCAAAGTCTATTTCGTAGCGTCCGTCTTTATATAACAGCTCGTTTTCCACAAGCTTTCTGCCGTTATCCCGTATCACAGAATAGAAAGGATAGTACACAGGTGTTTGTATCAACACACCGTCCCCCGGCTCTGTCAGTGCGCGGATCGCCATCGCAAGAGCGAATACTACCCCCGGTGTTTTCATCAGCCATTCCGGCTTTGTCTCCCATCCGAACTGCTTTTTAAACCACCCTGAAACTGCCTGATAATAGCCGTCCTTTACCTCGCTGTAACCGAAAATACCATGACGGACAGCCTCATGCAAGGCGTCCAGCACAGGCTGAGCAGTCGGGAAATCCATATCTGCTACCCAAAGAGGAAGCACATCGGCAGGATAGCCGCGTTCAACCGCAAAATCATATTTCAGGCTGTTGGTCCCCTGACGGTTTACCACTTTATCAAAATCATATGATGCCATTTTATTCTCCATTCCAAGCGAATTTGTTCGCTTTGCGTTCTACGCGACGGGGCGATGAGAAATTCGCGAATGCGATTTCTCATCTGCCATCAAAGCAATTTGTGAGTGCTCCAAAGAACTGAAAGTTACTCCAGTGCCTGTTTCAGGTCAGAAATAATATCGTCTGCGTTTTCGATCCCTACGGACAAACGCAAAAGCGTATCTGTAATACCGAGATGCTCCCGGGTTTCCGCCGGCACATCCGGATGGGTTTGAAGAGCGGGATAGGTGAGCAGCGATTCTGTTCCTCCAAGGCTTTCCGCAAATGTAACTATTTTTACTTTTTGAAGCATACGCAAGGCCGTATCTGCACAATCCACACGGAAAGAGATCATGCTGCCCGCGCCTCTTGTCTGACCTGCGTTGACCTCATATCCCGGATGATCTTTAAGTCCCGGGTAGATTACTTTTTCTACCTTCTTTTGTTCCTGGAGCCACCTGGCGATCTTTTGCGCATTTTTCTGCTGCTGCTCCATACGGATAGGCAGCGTTTTTATTCCACGCATAACAAGCCATGAATCAAAAGGAGGCAGGACGCCACCGGTGGTCTTTGAAATAAGCCGTATTTTATCGGCAATCGCCTGATCCTTTGCTGAGGCAAAACCCGCAATCGTATCATTGTGACCCGACAAGAACTTGCTTCCGCTGTGAACCACAATATCTGCGCCAAGCTCCAACGGGTTCTGAAAATACGGAGACAGAAAGGTGTTGTCTACGATAAGCAAAAGACCGTGTTCGCGGGCAATCCTTGCACCGGCACGCAGATCGGTAATCTCCATCATGGGATTGCCTGGCGTTTCTACATATATGGCTTTTGTTTCCGGGCGAATTGCGTTCAAGACAGCTGACAGATCCGTCGTATCTACATAATCGATCTGAATACCGTTTTTGACACTGATCAAATTGTGCAGACGTATCACGCCGCCGTACAGATCCTCGGAACAGATCATGTGATCTCCAGGTGAGAATAACTCAAAACAGGCGCTGACAGCTGCCATTCCTGACGAAAACGCGGTCGTTCCAACTGCCCCTTCAAGAGAAGATACGATCTCCTCCAAACGCTGTCTGGTAGGGTTTGATTCCCTTGAATAGTCAAATCCGCTTTCGTTATGTCCCGTCTGAATATGGCTGAACGAGGCGGTCTGATAGATCGGAAAGCTGATTGCGCGTTTTTCATCACGCAAAGCTACCGCGAGGTCGCCGTGGATACATCGGGTTTCAAAGTGTTCATTGTTCATGGATATCTGCCTCCTTGCCGCCCGGTCTTTGATCCTGCCGGTCGGATGAAAGTATTCCCATATTCTGCTCCTGTTTTATCTCCTGCCCTGTTTTCTCCAAACGCCTTCGGAAATCACTACACCCAGGATCGTCAGAACCATTCCGAAAACCACTTTCGGGGTCACTTTTTCGTCCAGAAAGCATATAGAAAAAAGAATCGTGACAACGGGAGAGCCATAAAAATACAGATTTGACTGTACGGATCCGATTTTCGCCACCGCATAATTCCATGTTATATAGCTGAGGGCACAAGCCGCTATACCAAGATAGAGCAAAAGGGAAATATGGAGCGGCTGAAGCCATAATGATACCTGCTGAAACGAATCCCCGCTCCACAGAAAAGGAATCATAAAAACAATGCCGTAGAAAAAAGTTCTGCGTGTTATTAAAATCGTATCCAAGCGGTAAGTACTTAACTTTTCTGAAAGAAGTGAATAGATCGCCCACACAAATGCAACCGCGATTCCGAGCAGATCTCCTGACAAGTGTATTTGGATATGCGAGCCATCTGAAAAACTAATGAAAAAAATTCCGACCATCGAAACAATAAACCCGATTACAAAATGGATCGTAATTCGCTGTTTGAAAAGGAAAGCTGCCATCAGTCCGACGAACAGAGGCGCGGTTGAAACTATTACAGCAAGATTTGAGGCCTGTGTACGAACTAACGCAAAGTTTTCCAGAAGATAGTTTAATGTGACTCCGGTAAGCCCTGCCATCGCAAGCAATACTTCCGTTTTCTTTCCTTCGGTAGAAAACCGTTTCGGGCGGAGCAGCCATAGAACACCCCAGCCCAGAAGAAAACGAAAGAAAAGAATTTCAACCGGACTAAATTGACCAAGCAGCACCTTCGTCGCAACAAATGTACTGCCCCACACCAAAATCGTAACAAGCGCCGCAAGGTGTCCCTTTACACGATCAGATTGTATAATCATAGTCTGCCAAGGTCCTTCTTAAAAAGCGTTTGATATTTTCATCCTGGGGAGAAGTAAAGAACTCTTTGGACGGTTGATCCGCCGCAATCCTTCCTCCATCCATAAAGATAATCCGGTTGGCAACCTCTTGCGCAAATCCCATCTCATGCGTCACTACAACCATGGTCGTGCCCTCTCGCGCCAGCATTTTCATAACATCCAGCACTTCGCCTGTCAACTCGGGATCCAATGCCGATGTGGGTTCATCAAACAGAATTACTTTCGGAGAGAGTGCAATCGCACGTGCAATTGCAACACGCTGCTGCTGACCGCCGGAAAGCTGATCCGGGTAATAATCCGAGCGCTCAAGCATTCCTACCTTTTTTAATGTATTAACAGCGATTTCTTTTGCCTGCGGCTCAGGTACCTTCTGAGCGATCCGAAGTCCCTCCATAACATTTTGAAAAGCGGTTTTATTTCGGAAGAGATTATAGTTTTGAAATACAAAGCCCATTTTCATGCGAAGCTGCCGGATTTCTTTCGGCCTTATTTGGGTGATGTCTTTATGAAAATCATCAAAAATAATTTCGCCATGATCCGCTTTCTCCAAAAAACTGAGACAGCGAAGCAAGGTCGTTTTGCCCGATCCGCTGCTGCCGAGGACAGCAACGACTTCCCCCTTGTTTATATGGAAATGGATTCCCTTCAAAATCTCGACACTTCCGAATTTCTTGTGCAAATTCTTAACTTCCAACATAGCCGCTGCCCTCTTGTCACACAAATTCTTCGGGAGTTACCTGCAGGATGTCATTAAAATTGTTGTTGGCGATCATCAGGACACCCATTGTTGTAATAACGACCAATTCCTCTTCATTAAATGTCTGTTTCATCTGCTCGAACAGTTTGTCAGACACATTCTTAGGGTCCTTCGCAATCGCTTTTCCATATTCCATCAACAGCTTTTCCTGTTCTGTAAACTCGAATGTATCAAAGTCGATCCCGTTCTTTTTCAAAAGATTTGAAAAATAAGCGGTGCATACAAAGCACTCGTTCTGCACGGAAATCGCATATTCATAGAAATCGGCCGCACGCTTCCCGATCAGCCTCTGAAGCTCTGCATCCAATGTGTAGGAGCTTTCCTCCAGTGCCTGAAAAGCCGTTACATTATGAAGCAGCGTGCGTTTTTCATTTGTGATCCGATGTCCTTTTGATAAATGAGCGGCAACCGCCTCTTTTACATTCTGCGGTGCGTTGTCTATATTTATTTCTGTTATTCTTGGCATAATCTTCTCCTTTTTCAAGCGGCTTTCGTAAAATGTTTTGTTCGCTCAACGGGTTTCCACACTAACTTTTTCTCCAAATAGGACTGTAAAAATGTGAGCAAGGTATTGAGAAGCAAATAAATCAGCGCGGCCTCGCAATACAAAGCAAAGGGTTCAAAATATACAGAGGCGATTCGCTGCGCCGTTTTGAAAAGCTCTACCACTGTAATACTTGCGACTAAAGAAGTGTCTTTTGTGAGGCTGATAACGGAATTAGACAAAGTGGGGAACGCTACCCGTGCCGCTTGCGGCAGCACGATACGCATCATAATCTGCCTGTAATTTAGTCCCACCATATAGCCCGCTTCTGTCTGTCCCTGCGGAACAGACAGAATGGCAGACCGTATGGTTTCTGAGTTATAGGCCGCGTTGTTGAGCGAAAAAGCGATCACAGCCGCCGGGAAAGCGTCCAGTGTGATCCCAATCGAGGGCAATCCGAAGAATATAATATAAAGCTGTACTAAAAGCGGCGTCCCTCTGAAGATCCAGATGTAAATCCGTGCAAATCGCTTCAGCCCTTTGATATCCATGATCTGTACCAGCGCCAACAGGAAGCCTAAAACCAAACTGACCGCAAAAATGATAACCGTCAACGGAATCGTAGCTCTTAAGCACGCCAGCAACAGCTTTGGAAAAGAGGACAGTAAAATATCCAATAATCGTTCGCTCATCCTATTTCACCTATCTGATTACGGCTTTTGCGTATAATCCCCATCTACATACTTTTCAGATATTTGCGCCAGCGTTCCATCTTCGGAAAGTTCCCTGAGCGCCCTGTTGATTTCATCCAGCAGTTCCGTTTCACCCTTGCGGACTGGAATTGCCGTTGCTTCATATGTATCGGGGATTGCAAACGCCACCTTCAGATCGGCATCCGGATGCTCATCCAGATAGCTCTTCAAAATCAACGGATCAAAATTCACAAAATCTGCGCGTCCAGACAGCAGCAGGGATGCCGCTTCGTCGCTGGTATCTACCGCAACAACGGTCGCCCCCTTAGACTCAAACCAAGGATTAAACGCATTGGTCGCAGATGTGGCAACCTTTTTGCCGTCCAGATCCTCTACTCCTTTGATCTCTTCATTGTCTCCTTTGACAACGACCTGTTTGGGAATATAGAGATAGGCGTCGCTGAAATCATACTTCTCTTTTCGTTCATCTGAAACGCCCACATTATTGATTACGGTATCCAGCCGTCCGCTGTCCACACCGGACAGCAAGGATTCCCATGCCGCTTCCACAAACTCCACTTCAACACCCAGCTTTTCTCCAATGGCTTTTGCCAATTCTACATCTATGCCTACAAGCTCATCGGTTTTAGGATCATGGTAGGTAAACGGCGGGTAGGTACCTTCGATACCCACAACAATCTTACCTGCCTCCTTAATTGCTTCCAGTTGATTGTCATTCTTGCTGTTTGAGCAGCCCGCAAATGCCCCAAGAGCTAAGATCAGGCTCAAAGCCAGTCCAATGATGCGCTTAAAATTTGTTTTCATAGTAATTCCTTCCTTTCCTGTCTGTATTTGTATGTGTTCGTCAACGAAGCTCTAAAATTGTTTCAAAATAGTTGTCTGCGGTAATTACAACCGCCATGCCGGTAATCACGACGATCTGTTCCTCTGTGAACGCTTTCTTCAAACGCTCTTTCAGATCCTGCGGAATGTTGTGAAAATCCCGTGCAATCGCCCGGCCGTATTCGATAATCAGTTTTTCTTCTTCCGTAAACTCGGTTGTTTCAAAATCGATCCCTTGTTCCTTTAAACATCGGGTAAAATAGTTCGTACAGATATACGAATTGTTTTCTTTTGATATTACATATTCCAGCAGATCACCCATGCGCTTGCTGACAAGTCTTTGCAGCTCTGCATCCATTCGCCACCCATTTATTTCTACCGAGTCATAAACCACGGCATTTTTCAATAGGGTTGCGGCCTTGTTGGACTTTAAAATCTCCGATCCGCGCTGATCGATAATTGCCTTTACTTCCTTTGATGCGGTTTCATAAGTAACCGGTTTAATCCATGCCATAATGTTGTTCCTTTCTGAATTCCGTCGTTGAAACAGCTTGAGTATACCAGAAAGCATTTCATTTGCCTAATATCATATAGGTATAGTAGGTTATAGGATCAGCCTATAACCTGACCGAAAAACGCTCCTGCATTTTACACAGGAGCGCCGTTTGATTTCGTTAGGCTTTGCAAATATTTTTTCGTTTCTTCAATGTACAAGCTCGCCATACTGCTCAATATCTGATTCTTTTTTACAAGATATCCGATCTGCATATGCCCGTTTTCCGTGCTGTCATCCATGCCGTCTAATGGTACTGCTATGTAATCACTCCCGTTTAATTCCTCGCATATGATACCTGAGCACAAGGTATATCCATTCAATCCTACCATTAAGTTCAGCATGGTAGCTCGATCATTTGCTTTAATCGTTCTCGGATATTCATTTGTACTGAATATTTCTTCTGCGAAATAAAAGGAGCTGCTTTCTCCCTGCTCAAATGACAAACAGGGATATTCATATAGCTGCTCGATCTTTAAAGAGCTTTCCCTTGCCAGGGGATGGCCTTTCCATAGATATGCGTAAATACTGCAATCAATCAGTTTATGAAATTCAAGTTCATTCGCCTTCAAAAGCTTTAAGATCGCCGCCCTATTAAAGTTGCTCAGATATAAAATGCCAATCTCGCTTTTCAGCGTACTGACATCTTCTATCACCTCTCTTGTTTTTGTTTCACGGATCGCAAACTCATATTCCTCCGTATCAAACTGTTTCACCATCTCGACAAAGCTTTTGACAATAAATGAATAATGCTGTGTAGACACGCCGAATTTTTTCTTTCGTTTGCCGGAAGCACCATATTTGTCAAGCAAGGTTTCATATTGAAAATAAACCTGTCTTGCATAGGTTAAAAACTCAACGCCGTCATTTGTCAGGGTGACACCGCGACCGCTGCGATGAAAGATTGTTATATGAAGCTCGCTTTCCAAATCATGTATTGCACCGCTGAGAGAGGGCTGCGTCACATATAAAATTTCCGCCGCCTTGTTCATGGAACCGGTTTCTGAAATTTTAATTGCGTAATATATTTGCTGTAATGTCATTGTAAATTACCTTCTCATTTTGTTCTCTTGAAAGCCTACTAAATATATGTTATTATTAGGTTATGAACCATCCAGGGTAGTGTCAAGTAAACTATGAAAAACTGAGCCGAAAAAAACAGGCTCTGATGAACCTTGAAAAATGCAGATATTGATGTTTAAAGACCTTGGGGCGTTGCCCCCAATCCCACAAGGGACCATCTACACTCCGTTCCGGTTGGCGCAAAACGAACATCCACTGGATGTTCTGCGCCCCTTGACCCATTAGCGGGCTCTGCCCGCACCCGTCCTCGCCGGAAGGCAGGAAAAGGGCACAAATGCCCCTTTTCTGCTGAACAGGATCATCCGTGAGCCTTTTGTCAAGGGACTTTCGCGGCATATCCTCACCGCCTGGCGGCGGTTCCGGTATTCCACGGTTCCCCTGACAACGGCGCCGCTCCTCTTACACGCTATTCTGTTTCTGGAGCTCCAGGATGGTCTGCTGGCCAAGAAAGATGAGCAGCTGCCATTTACCCGGCATGTTGTCTGCCCCCTGCAGCATTTCCACTTCATTGAGGACTTTGTATTGATTGTGTTTATGCGGGCGCAGGAAGTTATAGTAGGCAACCCAGAGGGCAAGGTCATAGTTGGCGCCGTCGATGTTATCAAAGCCGTTCGTGTGGCGGTAGGAAGCCTTATAGGTGCGGTTGAGCCGTTCGATCATCTGTTTGAACGGGCGGTATTCTTTCGAGACGGCATCGTCGTTGGTAAGCCCAATCACTTGTGTGATCTTGAAGGTGAAATCTTTCCCGAACTTTTTTGCGAATTCCATTGAGGCGAGGGGATAGGCACTGTAGCCGTCGGCGATGAATTGAAATTTTTCCGGAAGCTTTGTAAGCCCCCGGAAGGCCATCCGCATGGCAAGGATGCAGGGACCGACGCCGCGGTTGTCCGAGACCTGGTAACCGATGATGGAACGGGAAACAGCGTCCATAATGAGCCAGACATAGGCTTTGACGCTGCGGATCTTGATGTAGGTTTCGTCAGCGGTGAACACCGTATTCTTTTGGTAAGGGTACTGATCGACAAAAGGCTTGATACAGATAGCTGCGGTCTTGCAGTAGTTGGCGATCTGCTGGTGGGAAATGGAGATGTTATAGAGATCTTTGAGGGCCTGGGAGGTTTTACGCAGGGAAAGGCCGAGGTTGACATGGAGGGTGAGGCACAGGGACATGACATGGGCGTTATGTCTGCTGAATTTCAGGGAAGAGGAGTACTTCGGCAGGGTGTTTAAATCCATGCGGAAGAAATCCATCGTGAATTCGCGGTAGAGGTAGTGAAGCTTATATTTGTTTTTGCCGTAATCTTCTTTGAGAGCGTCTTTATCCACCTTCTTCAGGTTGTGAAGATAGTAAGGGCATTTGGGGTTGACACACTTATGGAGGATGAAGTGTTTCCGTTCTTTTTTGGCAACGAGGGCGTTTTTGCAGTGAGGGCAGCGCAGCTTGCTAGAAGAAAAGCGGCTTTCAGCAGAAGAAAACCTTGCGGCACAGACCTTACAGAGGATCTGGCCCTTGGAGCCGTTATTTTTGTAAAGGAACGGTTTCGGGGCGTTGCAGCGTGGGCAGGAACAGGAATCTGGGATGTCGCATTCGGAGCGGCGGGCGACAGGGCGGATCTTCCTGCCATAACGTTTCTCATAGTAAGGGATGAGGTCTTTGTAGTCCCAGCCTTGGCGGAAGTCGGTGACCAGAGGGAGTTCGTCGATCTTGAATTTCTGGTATTTTGGGGAATGGGAGTCATCAAAAGCCCACTGTTTGAGAGGGATGTATCTGCAGATGAAGTTTAAAAGCCAGCAGTTTTGCAGATAAAGGTATTGAATAAGTTGTAACAGATAGTGTATAATGTCCATGAGCATTGGCTCCTTTCGTGTAGGTGTTTGTTTTGGCGATAGACATTATACCAGAAAAGGGAGGTCAATGCTCATTTTTTTGCAGATTTCCCTTAAAATCAAGGTTTTTATTAAAGTTTAGCAATAAAAAACAGGTAGTTTTTGACACTACCAAAAGAACCCAGGGGGAAATGGTTATGGAGGATTTGTTTGCGGGAAACCGGGAGAGCCTGTCCCAAGGAGGCCGGTTCGCCTCCGTGACGGGGACGATTGTGGAGATGGTGCCGACCAGGACGAACCGTCAGGTAAACGGCTGTACGATCTTTGTCACACTGGAGGATGAGAGGGGAGAGCCGGTCAATGTTATCCTCAGCCCGGACACTTATGTGGTGGATTTTGTTACGCTTTCCGTGGGGATGAGAGTGGAATGCTGGTATCGCACGGACGTCCCCATGCCGCTCATCTATCCGCCCCAGTACCATGCGGCGGTGGCGGCCGAAGTGAGAGCCGGGCGCAGGATCGACGTGGACTATTACGACGCCGCCCTGGTGAACCAGGGCAGAACGCTGAAGCTCAATATAGACGGCTCCGTGGCGCTGCGGACAGCCAACAACCAGTATTTTCAGGCCAGCCCCTCCGGGCATGAGCTGGCAGTGATCTATACCTCCTCCACCAGGAGCATCCCGGCCCAGACAACGCCCGAGAAGATCGTGGTGCTGTGCAGCCGGGGCTAGTCCATGCGGCCGGGGGCCCTTCTAAAGCCTGTGATATTCCGGAAGCCGTTTTTCAAAGATGGTATAATACCGAAAACCGCACGCCTTCAGGAGCTCACAGGCCCGGTCGAAGGACCCGGCCACACGGCCGGGGGTGTGGGCGTCCGAGCCCACGGTGATGAGCTCTCCGCCCAGCTGGCGGTAGCGTTTTAACACGCCCATACAGGGATGCGGGTCGCGCATCCCTTTTTCAATGCCGCTGGTGTTCAGCTCCAGCCCCTTTCCCTTCTCCAGCAGAAGCTCCAGGATCGGATCCAGGACATCGCGGTACTTCTCATAGGAGTAATCCCGGTCCCGGGACGCGCCGTAGCGCACCACATAGTCCAGATGCCCGTACACGTCAAAATTGGAAAATTTCCGGATGTTTTCCAGGACGGAGACAAAATATTCGCGGTACGCCTCCTCGTCCGTGCGCCCCGCAAAAAAGTCCGGGAAGTAGGGATCGCGGCCGTGGCACAGGTGGGAGGAGCCGATGATAAAATCAAACGCGTAGGATTTGGCGTACACCGCGTTTTTTCGCATCAGCTGCGGCTGCAGTCCCAGCTCCACGCCGAACAGGATGCGGATACGGTCCGCGTACTTCTCCTTCATCTGGATCAGCTCATAGAGGTAGGAATCCGTGTTTAACAAAAAGAGTTCCCCGGGTTCTCCCGGCGCATCCGGATAATCAAAGTCGTTGTGCTCCGTAAAGCACATAGTGTCAAGCCCCAGCGAGATCCCCCTTTGGATCATTTCCTCCATGGGCGTGTGGGAATCGCCGGAGTGGGAGGTGTGAAGATGGCAGTCCGCCTTGATCGTCATACTGTTTTTCCGCCTTTCCGCGTGTTCTGAAGTGGGAGCGGCGCTCCCAACTCACTATGATAGCCCATTTTTATCCTGGGCGCAATAGTGTGGGAAGAGTGAAAAATACCAAAAACCCGGAGAAAAGGGGGGAAAATATAAACAAACTGTAAAATTTCACCAGAAATGCCAAATATTTTTCATTTACATCTTGAATTCTGGGATTAAATTAGGTAGAATATCCTTGCTGATAAAATTTTGACAATCAGACAGGCTCCCTTTGCGCCGTTCTGATTAACATTACCTGGTAATGGTCAAAATAAGATAAAATTATATGTTTCAGGAGGAAAAGAACATGGCAGTAAGAGTAGCAATCAACGGTTTCGGCCGTATCGGCCGTCTGGCTTTCCGGCAGATGTTTGACGCAGAGGGGTATGAGGTCGTGGCAATCAACGATCTGACCAGCCCTTCCATGCTGGCGCATCTTCTGAAGTACGACTCCTCTCAGGGCAAGTATAAGTATGCGGATACGGTAGTTGCCGGCGAGGACAATATCACGGTGAACGGCAAGACCATCACCATC
>CANPWJ010000021.1 GCA_947584035.1 uncultured Acetatifactor sp.
CTTCCGCTCATCCAGATTCATGGTGTCCGGCCGGATATCCACAAAGACCGGCACGGCGCCGCGCAGCACGAAGGCATCCGCCGTGGAGACAAAGGTATAGGCGGGCATGATAACCTCATCCCCCTCCCGGATTTCTGCCAGAAGGGCCGCCAGCTCCGTGGCATGGGTACAGGAGGTGGTCAGCAGACACTTGGCCGTGCCCGTGCGCCCCTCGATCCACTCGCTGCACTTTTTGGTGTACTTCCCGTCGCCGCAGATCTTCTGATTTCTCACACATTCCTGAATATATCCCATCGCCGTATCCACATAGGGCGGGACATTGAAATTGATCCTGCTCATATCCATCCTCCTTGCCGTCTCTGACGGCTCCAGATCCCCCTGGCCGTCTCCGGCACATTGTCCGTTATCCTGCTGATGATATATTTGGGCCGGCCCTTGACCTCCTCATAGATCCGGGCAATATAGTGGCCGATAATGCCCAGGCTCACCATCAAAAAACCGCCCACCAGAAGGATCAAAAGGATCACGGTGGTGAAGCCCTCCACCGCGGTGACGTAGCGCACCAGCGTCTGCACCGCGAGGATCGCGCTGAAGATCAGGGAGATCATCCCCATCACCGTCACCAGCTGCAGAGGAAGCGTGCTGAACGAGGTGGCATTGGTGACAGCGTACCGCATCAGGCTAAAAAACGACCACTTGCTCTCGCCATACTGCCTCTCCCGCACCTCGTACTCCACCCGCTCCGTGCGGAAACCGGCCCAGAAGGTCAGCGCCCGGAAGAAGGTATTCCGCTCCGGCAGCTCCAGCAGCACCTTCACCACCCTGCGGTCCAGCAGCTTGAAATCCGAGGTGGAATTCATATCCATCCGGATCAGTCTGCTCATCACCCGATAGAAAATCCCGGCGGAAAACCGATGGAACAGGCTCTCTCTGCCCCGGCTCTTCTTGATGCCCTCCACCACCTCGGCTCCCTCCTGCCAGAGCCTCCACATCTCGGGGATAGTCTCCGGCGGGTGCTGCAGATCGCAGTCCATGACCACCACCGCGTCTCCCTCCGCCAGCTCAAGACCCGCGAAGATCCCGGCCTCCTTTCCAAAATTGCGGGAAAACTCCGCCCCCTTGATCCGGGGATTGTCCGCCGCCGCCTTCTGGATCTCCTGAAAGGTGTGGTCCCCGGAGCCGTCGCTGATAAAGACCAGCTCATAGTCGATCCCATGGCTCTCCAAAAGTTCTGCCAGCACATGGGCCGTATTCGCAATATTCTGTTCCTCATTATAAGACGGCAGAACCACCGATAAAAGCGCCATACGCGTGTTCCTCCCTTTCTGCGGATCTCATCGATTGGTATTCTCCGTTTTCACACACAATACCCCGTCTATCATTTTCACCGAGGTAGCCCCGGGAAAGCTCTCCATAGCAATATACTCCTCCGAGTAGTAGATATCGCCTACCTCCTCCGGGCTCAGAAAATTCAGGGTGGCGCCCAGATAATTTTTCATAAATTCCTGGTAGTTGGCGCCGGTGTACAGGAGTACATCCTGCTCCCCGCTGATGCCGATCATCCCCGAGGTCACATCCTGGGTGATGTCCGTCAGAGGGAAGGGCCGATACCCTACCACCCCCACAATCGCGATGGGAACGCCCTGATAATACCCTTCCGTCTGTTCGATCCGATCCAGAAGCCTGAGACAGTAGGCGTACGTCTTTTCATACCGCTTCTCCAGGTTCGAGTACGCAATGTTGTCCGTCACCAGATAACAGAAGATCATCACCGCAGCCGCCAGGCAGAACCCCCAGGAAACCGGTGTTCCCGCTCTTCCCCCTCCGCCGTAACGGCTCACAAAGGCCGTCATCAGGATGGGGTAGAGGATCCACTGATACCGCATGAGCAGATGGTACGTCGCCTCCGGCGAGATCAGCAGGATCAGATTGGTGGCCAGGGGACAGCCCAATACCAACAAGCCTATTATAACGAAAAAGAACGGATTCTTCCACCATTTTCTCGAAAAAAACATCCGCGCCAGAACCACGGCGGTCAAGGCGGTCAGAAGCAGAAGTGCCGCCAGCGAAAACGGATTGTGGAACAGCACGTTTCCCTTGAGGGTAAAGGAAAAGAAATCCCGGTACATATGGGCAGCCGAGGAAAACAGGCCCCCCAGGGAGAAGCTCTCCATCCCGCTGATCCCCTGGTAGGTGTCCAGCTCCTTCCCCTGTACCAGCAGGAGAAACCGCAGGATCCCGTAATAAAGGATCCCTCCAAGGACACCCATGCCAAGGTACCGGGCGGCGCCGCGCAGTTTCTGCCCCGTCCCCTCCTCCAGCACCAGGAGCACAATGGAATACATACTCAGAAGGACGGCAAAGGGCAGATACGCCTGATAGATCCCCAGGCTGAACGCCAGGCACACCGCTCCCGCCAGGAACCCAAGCCGGGAACGCCCCGTGCAGAAAACGGCCAGCACGGCCAGAAACAGCGCCATCATATAGCCGTCCAGGGTAAAGACATAGGCGAAGGTGGAGGCCAGCGCGGGAAACGTCACCAAAAGCCCCCCGATCAGAGCGGCCGCCAGGGTGTCCCGCAGCCGCAGGATCTCCGTCAGCACCACCGCGGTACAGGACAGCCAGAAGATCCCGATCAGCCCAATCAGCCAGGGCAGCGTATAAAACGAGGAAAATCCGCAGGCCACCATGAGAAACCACCGGCCGGAGGTAATCATATTTTGATCGAAGTACAGGCTGCTCAGCCCGTCGTGGTTGGGAATATCCGACAGCAGAATCGGCATATGTGTCAAAAGTCCCAGAAAACAGGCCGACAAAACGGCAGCCTTCCACCTTGGCTTGACACGTCCTCTGCACCTTGCGAGCACCCCCGCGGGGGTCCATTTTTCTTCCTGAGCCGTCATCCTATCCGCTCCTTTCGTCCGCCCTTCTCCAGCCGATCGCAGGTCCTGTCCTCTTCCGCCGCCAGGCGCGATTGACTCTCCGGTTCCTCCTGCAGGTACGCAGCCAGGTGCGGTTGACTCCCCGAATCCTCCTGCAGGTACGCAGCCAGGTGCGGTTGACTCCCCGGATCCTCCTGCAGGTACCCCGCCAGGTGCGGTTGACTCCCCGGTTCCTCCTGCAGGTATGCTGCCAGCGTCCGGGCCAGCAGCTCCCTGCCCGCCTCATTCGGGTGCATCCCGTCTCTGGTGTAGCGCTGCCAGTCCTCCCAGGTGTCGTGGGGATAGAAGTCGTGGTAGACATCGATCAGCTCCACGCCCAGCTCCGCCGCCGTCTGCAGCTCCGCTTCCACGTACAGATCCAGCGTCCCGCCCCCGGGATCGTACTCCTCACAGGTAAGCCTCTCATCCCGGTACCAGGTATAGGTGGGGGTGACCAGGATGATCCGAAGCCCGGGACAGGCCTCCCGCAGCCTCCTCACCACGCTGCGGATCGCTCCGGAAAAGGTGTACTCGTCGTAAGGATCCTCCTCATTCTGGATGGGCGCCCCCGCATGGTAATCGTTCAGGCCGTACTCCAAAAACACCGTCTCCACCCGGGAAAAGTCAATCTCCGACAGCCCCTCCAGCGTCTCCGGAAAGTACTCCGTGGCGTTTTCCCGAATCCTCGCAGACCTGGGCACGCGAAAATCCCCTGCCTGGATGGCCGCGGCCAGCGCCGTCATATTCAGACAGTCCTTGGTGTAGGAGAGCCTTCTCTCCCTGTCAATGCGGCAAAAACAGGTCCCGCCCAGGTTGCCGTTATACACCGGCACCCCCGTCAGCTCCTGCAGCTGCGCGGTGACCGAAGTAGCATCCCGGCACTCTCCCAGGACACTGTCCCCAAAGGTCACAATCCGCACATCCTGCCGCCGGGGAGCGGATCCGGCCTTCCAAAAGGTACCCCACCAGAGAAGGCCGAAACAGGCAAGCGCCGCCGCGCCATATGCAATTTGTCTCCTCCGTCTCCCGCTTCCCTTATCCATGACTGCTCTCTTTCATTTCCCGCAGCTCGATCAGCCGCTCCGCGATCCGGCGGGCCCCCTGCCCGTCCACCATGCGCCGTCCGCGCAGACAGAAGCGCTCCCGCAGTTCCCGGTCCCCGCAGAGCTGCCCCGCCAGCCGCCTCACCGCGGCCAGCGTCCCCGGAGCGTCCAGGTGGTACGCTCCCGCGTACCCGGCGATCTGCTTCTCCCCCACACAGCGGGCAAGCTGCTCCTGATTCTCCGCGCAGGAGAAACAGAGAAACGGCACGCCCACCGACGCCAGCTCATAGACGGTGGTTCCCCCGGCGGTAACCGCCAGGTCACACTGACGCATCAGACCGGCCATATCCTCCACATCGTGATAAAGATGCAGCTCCGGAGTGCGGGCGGCCCTCTGCTGCCATTCCGCATAATGAGGGTTAAATCTGCCGATTATTAAATGATAATTTAACTTTGAGCCAATTTCCGACTGCAACTGATCCAGAATCGCAGCCGCAATATTGTCCGCATCCCCGCCTCCGGCCGTGATCAGCACATGCTCCACCGTATCCCGCACATTATAGGTTCCCTCGGCAAACTGCGGCCGGAGGGGCACGTAATCCGCCCCAAGATAACACCTGATATTTTTATCCCGGTACCATTTCCGGTAGACCGCCTCCTCCGCATAGATATGGTAGTTGACGACCGCATCCACCGGGAAGGGCTCCCGCTGCAGATCGTCCAGGAGCACGGTCGCTCCGAATGTCCGCAGCGCGCTCAGATACGCAGGGGTCACAGCGTAGCTGTCAATTAAAATAACATCTGTTTTTATTTCTAGCTTTTCCCACAGGGGGAGCTCCTGCTCCAGCCGCTGCCCGTCCGTCCCCAGCACCCGCACGGCAAAACCGCGGGCCTGCACCAGCCTGGCCGACGGCTCGTCCGCGCAGAGAAACAGGATGTCATCCCGGTCCGTCTCCCGGGCCAGGGCCTCCGCGATGGTCAGACAGCGCATCAGGTGTCCGGCCCCGATCCGCGCGCCGCCGTCCGCGCGGATCACATAGCCGCCTTTTTTTCCCGGGGCCCTCATTCGTCCTTTGGCTCCACCAGATCCCAGCGCATAGGAGTGCCCAGCTTAGCATCCCGTGTGATCCGTCTCCCCAGTATTTCCTCATAATATTTCGTGTGCAGACCGTTGGCCGGGCGGATGGAGCGCAGGTTCTCCGGCGTAAAGACCTCCCCCGCCTTCATATCCCGCGCCACGAACAGGGAGCGGGAATGTTCCCTCTCCCGCTCCTGTTTGGGAGTGAGATCGTAGGTGACCTTGCCCAGCGCCTTCTCGATCACGCGGATCTGCTCCACCATCTCCCGAAACTCCTGCGGCTCCATGGAGAAAGCGGCGTCCGCACCGCCGTCCGCTCTCCGCAGCGTCAAGTGCTTCTCCACCACCCTGGCCCCAAGCGCTACGGCAGCGCCCGCCACCGCGGTTCCCATGGAATGATCGGAGAGCCCGGTCAGACAGCCGAAGGTCTCCCCCATGGAGGGAATGGTGCGCAGATTGATATCCTCGTAGGGGGTAGGGTATGCGGAACAGCACTTTAAAAGGATCACATCCTCATTCCCCTCCTCTCTACAGGTGGCGAGCGCCAGCTCTATGTCCGCAAGGCGTGCCACGCCCGTGGCAAAGATCATGGGCTTCCCCAGCCTGGCGATCTTCCGGATCATGGGAATGTCGTTGATCTCAAACGATGCGATCTTGTATACAGGAACCTGCAGCTCCTCCAGAAAGTCCACCGAGCTTAAGTCAAAGGGCGTGGAGAAAAAGAGGAGCCCCATCTCTTCCGCGATCTTCTTCAGCTTCGGCTGCCACTCCCAGGGTGTGTACGCCTCCTCATACAGCTTATGGAGCGTTGTACCGTCCCAGAGCGTCCCCTGTGTGATCTGAAAACAGGGATCGTCACAGTCCAGCGTGATGGTGTCCGCCGTGTAAGTCTGGATCTTAACGGCATCCGCGCCCGCCTCCCTGGCCGCCTTTATAATGTCCACGGCCACATCGAAATTCATCCGGTGATTCGCGGACATCTCCGCCACGATGAACGTGGGAGCGTTTTCATCGATCAGACGGTCCCCGATCCTGATCCTTTTGTTCATAGCGTTCCTTCCCTCCTGTCAAATTCGATCCGTTCATACGTTTTCTCCCGGCGGATCTCCTTCCATCTCTCCGCGGTCATGCGCATAAAGGTGACATCGTAAAAGACACCTCCCTTGCACACATGGTTCTTTTTCTCCTCCACGATCTCACAGCCGCAAAGCTTGTGCAGAGCGATCACCCCCTGATTCAGGGTGAACACATCCCCGTACACCGCGCGCTTTTTCAGCCGGTCAAACACGTAATCATACAGGCTCATTTCCAGGGAAAGAGCCGTCCGCATACTGCGCAGACGCTTCTCGCCCACATAGTAGGCCCAGCCCAGCTCGCCGGAGGGCTTCGACAGTCCGGTCAGATTGATCACGCCCGCCGGCTCCCCGTTCACCTGGATCAGCCAGTAGCATACATCCGGATTCTCCCGGACAGCGGCCAGCCATTTTTGCTGCCCTTCCAGCGTCAGCTTGGGATCGGTATTCATATACCGGGTGATCTCCTCGTCCATGCGCCAGCGCATGATCCGCTCCAGATCCTCCTCCCGTATCTCCCTCAGTGTCACACTCATGCTCTCTCGTCTCCCCTGCGTTTTGCACGCCGCCCTTACACGCCGGCCTTCTCCAAAAGCTCCCGCACGCTTGTAAGGTCGATGGCCTCCTCCAGCGGAATGGAGATCCCAAGCCGCTCCTCCAGCTCGCCGATGATCAGCACATGGGCCAGAGAATCCCACGGCTCCACATCCTCGATCCGGGTATCCTCGGTGATCGTGCCGGCCGGCACCTTCAAAAGCTCCTCGATCAGAGCGATGATCTTCTCTCGCATGGCTTCTTCCTCCCTGTTCCTTTCGGGTTTGCCGGGTTCTGCCCGGCCTTTCGGCTCTTTCCAGCCTCCGGTGCTATCCGATTCTGTCCGGTTCTATCCGGTTCTGTCCGGTTCTATCCGGTTCTATCCGGTTCTATCCGGTTCTGTCCGGTTCTATCCGGTTCTATCCGGTTCTGTCCGGTTCTGTCCGGTTCTGTCCGGTTCTATCCGGGTTCCGCCTGGCCGCCCACTTACCTCTATACCCATTCTACATAATACACCCTTTTGGGCGCGCGCGCCATCTCTATTTCATAGAGCGCGCCTCCCTCCGGCAGCTCCTCTATCTTTTGGTAGCCCAGCCGGCTATAGAGCTCCTCCACCGGCTTATTCCTGGCGGTGGGAAGATAGACGCCCCTAAGCCGCTCGTATCCCTCCGCGGCCAGCTCCCGCTCCACGTCCTCCACAATGGCATATTCGATCCGCTTTCCCATCACCCGGCAGCTCATGGCAAATTCTTCTACCTGGGGAATATCCTCCACCGACACGATCACCACCGCCACCACACCGCTGTCGCCAAAGCAGTCCGCCGCCTGGTACAGGAAGATCCGCCGGCTCTCATCCTCCAACAGCCGCATCACCTGCGCCTGGGTGTAGCGCCTGGTCGTCAGATTGAATTGATTGGTCTTGTTCACCAGCTGCGTCAGCCGCTCCACATGCCCGGAAGGCTCCACCCTTTTCAGTGTGATCTTCAGCCGCTTCAGATAATCCTCAAAGCTGCCGGCCGCTTTTTCCAGCTCCGCCCGCTTTGCGTTGTCGGCGTATTGCCTTGTCTTTGCCAGATCCTCTTCGGTGAGGGCCGCCCGGGCGAAATAGCGCTGATAGACCTCCGCCATGGCCGCCGGAAGCTCCTCCGGCCTCTCCGGGAAATCCGGCACCTCCACCTGGGGCAGCATTTCCTTCACCAGCGCCCTCTCCGACGGGCTGTCATCCCAGAATACAAAGGAATCCAGCCCCAGATTCAGCTCCTTCGCGATCTCCGCAATATTTTCCTGCTTGGGCTCCCAGTTGATCCGGCGGGCCGCGAAATGCTCCGGGCGCAACACCATATGCGGATGGCCGGACAGGATGTCCCGCACATCCTCCTCATTGTTTTTGGATACGATGGCGAGAAGCACTCCCTGCTTCTGCATCTGCAGAATGACTCTCTGCAGGTTCTTGTAAGCCAGACCGCTGTGCTCCTCGGACAGACGGATCGGCGTATGATCCGCTTCTCCGGCCAGGCCGCCCCACAGCGTATTGTCCAGATCCAGGACCAGCACCTTCCTGGGAATACGGCTCTCCCGCTCTACCCGCTGCCGGATGCACTCACAGAGCCTCCCCTGCGCCTCACCGCTCCAAAGGATCCGCCCCATGTACCACATTTTGGAGGAGAAGGCCCGGCTCTCGCCCAGCTCCTCGATCAGATGCCGATAGGGCAGAAGGCGCACATTCCCGTGAGCCGCCCTGCAGCGCTCCAGGCGTTCCCGCCAGATATCCTCCAGCGCTTCCTTCCTCCCCTCATCGTGCACAGCCCCCAGCTCAGCCCCCCACAGATAGGCGTCCGAAACATAATAAATAACCCCCGTGTCCAGGGAAGCCTCCAGGGATCCGAACCAGCTTTCCACCCTTTCCCGGGCGCTCTCCGGCTCCAGATCGTGCTGCAGAAGCTCCATCAGATCCTCCACCAAAAAGGTGATTTCCGGCGCGAAGGCGTGATAGGAGGAGGCGGGATCCATCAAAAGCCCCAGCTCGTTTCCATACCCCTCCGCCTCGTACACCGACAAAGTCTCCCCCAGCTGCCGGATCACAAAATTCATGTTTACGTTGGAAAGCAGCGCAATCTTCATCCTCTCTTCCTCTCAGGACTCCTTCTGTGTCATCAGGCGGTATTTCATCTCCGCGATCGCCCAGTCCGTCTCGTTGTCGATATCCTGCACCTCCAGCTCGGAGATCACCTGGGGCAGGATGTTTCCCACCATCAGCTTTCGGTTTTTCTGAAACGCCTCCGTCCGGAACACATAAAACTGCCCGGCATCATGGTAATGCGGCTCCAGGTCCTGGGAACGGCTGTCCAGGTACTGCGGGTACTCAAACAAAAGCCGCCCCTCCTTCACGATCATGGCCCGCTGCGGGGGATAGGAAAAGGGCGTCACCGGGATCAGCGTGTCCGCATCGCTCTCCAGCAGCCGCTCCACCGCCTGCGCCAGCTTCTCCGCCGTCACAAAAGGCGCGGTGGGATAGATGCAGCAGCCCAGGTCATACCGCTCTCCCCGCTTTTCATATTCCCCCAGCACCTCCAGGAGCACGTCGTTGGTGGTGGCATAGTCTCCGGCTGTCTCCCCGCTCCGAAAAAAAGGGACCTCTGCTCCGTACTGTCTGCCGATCTCCGCGATCTCCTCATCGTCCGTGGACACCATCACCGTGTCAAACACACCGGCATTGACCGCCGCCTCTATGGAGTAGGCCAGGATCGGCTTCCCGCAGAACTCCTTGATATTCTTGCGGGGGATCCGTCTGCTGCCCCCTCTCGCCGTAATGATCGCGATCTTCTTCATCCCGACACCTCCCTGATCCCATGGATCGGATCTTCCCTTTTGGATCTTCCTTTCGGATCTTCTCTTTCAAATCTTCCTCTTCAGATCGTTCCCTTTCGCTCTCTTGCCCTGGCTATCCGCGCCGAAGGCGTCCCCGCAGTCTGCGGATCGCCCATTTCCCGTGGTAGGCCAGCCAAAAGAGCAGGTCGGACCGCCCCTGGAGCGCGATAAGCTCCTGCTCCTCCTCCCCGGTCAGTTCCCGGTAGTAAGGATTCCGTTCAAAGGCAGGGAACCGCTCGACGGCCCCCCTGCGCAGCTCCCTCACAAAGGACAGCCGCGGGCGCTTCACCCCGGACAGATAGGAAAACAGCGTGATCACATAGTAGAGCTCCGTATACCGATACTCAATCTCCGGCTCATACTCCGCCAGGAAGCCTCTTTCGCGGCACTCCTCATAGAGAAGCGCCGCCGCCCGCATACGGTCCCTGCACTTCTCCTCCGTGATCTGATGGACGGTGGACACAGAATGCTGATAATAGTAATAAAGCGGCTCCTCCACCCGTTCAAACCGCGTAAAGTACAGCGACCACACCGGCCCGGCACAGTTGTCCTCGTAAAAGATCCCCTCCGGAAAGGCCAGCCGGTTCTCCCGGATCACACGGTGCCGATAGATCTTGATGACCATACTGCCCGGGCGCATCAGAAGCCTCCGGTGCTTCTCCTCATCCAAAATCCCCGTCTGCTCCGGCGCATTGTTCTGCACAACCTTCCCCACCCGGAAGGTGTGCTCCGTCACCAGACTGTAATCGCATCCCACCAGATCCGCTCCGGTCTCCTCCGCTTTCCGCAGCAGCTTTTCGTAACAGTCCGGCGCCACCCAGTCGTCGCTGTCCACAAAACCGATCCACTCTCCGGCGGCATGGCGCAGCCCTTCATTCTTGGCCCCGCCCTGTCTGCGGTTCACCGCACAGTGAAAGACCCGGACCTTGTCCGGATAACGCCTTTCATACTGCCGCAGGATCTCCAGAGAATGATCCGTGGAGGCGTCGTCCACCGCCAGGATCTCATAATCCTCCACCGTCTGGCGGACCAGCGAATCCATACAGAAATTTAATTTTCCCTCCGCCGCCATATTGTACACCGGCACGATCACGCTCAGTCTCTTCGCATCCGTCATCTCTCTGCCATTTCCTTCAGTACGTCCTGTCCCCGCTCCACCACCGCTTTGCCGTTCTCCACCCGGTAGACGATATCACACTTCTCGATCGTCTGAAGGCGGTGGGCGATGATCACCAGTGTCTTTCGGCCGTGCAGACGGTTGATGGAGTCCATGATGGCAGCCTCCGTGTCATTGTCCAGAGCGGAGGTGGCTTCATCCAGGATCAGCACCTCCGGGTCATGGTAGAGCGCCCGCGCGATACTGATGCGCTGCCGCTGCCCGCCGGAAAGACGGATGCCGCGCTCTCCGATGCCGGTATCCAGTCCCTGCGGCAGCGTCCGGATAAACTCATCCAGCTGCGCCTCACGCAGCACCTCCCACAGCCTGTCCTCGTCGATCTGATCCTCCGGGATGCCGAACGCCACGTTCTTGCGGATCGTATCGTCCAGCATAAAGATCATCTGGGGGATATACCCGATATTTTTCAGCCAGGCCCTGTAATGCTCCCGCACATCCTGTCCGTCCGCGCAGACCGTACCGCTTCTCACCTGCAGAAGCCCCAGCAGGATGTCCACCACGGTACTCTTTCCGGCTCCGGTGGTTCCCACGATCCCCACCGACTTTCCCACGGGAATCACTAACTGCGCCCGGTCGAAGATCAGCTTCTCCGTGTTGGGGTAGGCGTAGGTGATATCCCGCATCTCGATCCGGTGCCGCACGGGAAGCTTTTCCCCGTCGTCGGTGGCAAAGGACAGATCCACCTTCTCCGCCCCGATCTCATCCTGAAGATTGTCGCTGACCCCCATGAAAAAGGGCTCAAAATAAGCGATGGAGTTGATCTGGTTGTTGATGCGGTTGACACAGGGGAGAAGCACAAAGGCCGCCGCCGCCAGAGTGCTGAACACCTGCAGCATATTTTCCGCGGGTACATCCGCCGCCACCTGAAAGATCATATAGCCCACCATGGTGGCCACACAGGCGGTCTCGATCAAAAGCTTCGGTATATTGTTGTAAAGGCTGTACTTCTGCACGGCATCCACATATCCTTTACCGCATTTTTGGTACTCCGACACAAAATACTGCTCCTTGCAGCAGATCTTTACCTCCTTGATCCCCTGCACGGTCTGCGAGATCCACTTAAACAAGCCGCTGTAATAGTCCTGATTGTCCTTGCCCGCCTGGTACATGATGGGCTTTAACACCTTTTTTATCACCAGCATCAGGATCAGAAGGACCAGCGCCATGATCATCGTCATGGTACCGTTGGTAAACAGGCAGTAGGCAATGATGAACAGGGAAACCACGCCGTCCGACACCATCTGCAGGAGCGCCAGGATCAGCGCGTACATATTGTTCACGTCGGAGGTAATGCTTCTCTGCACCACCGCCGTGTCCGCGTTTAAGAAAAACTCATAGCCTCTGCGCAGGTAATTGCGCATCATGCGCTCCGAGGTGCGGAACTGATTGGTGTACACAAAGGAAAAGGTCAGCTTCTGCTGCACATACAAAAACACATTTTTTACCACAAAGACCAGGATCAGCAGACTCATCACCAGAATCGCAAAGGTGGAATAATCCGCCGCCCCTGTCATTTCATAAAAGCGCCCCGCCAGACGGCTCTTCTGCACGGCCTCGGGATCGATGACCACCTGGACCACCTCCACCAAAAGGCCCACTCCCGCCGTCTGAAGGAACGCTCCCACAATCATTAAGAGCATCAGCCCGGCCATCGCGCGTTTCTGTTTTTTGTCCAGCAGGACACGCAGCTTCTTTAAAATCTTTGCCATGAAAGTCCCTCTATTACTTTCCCGTTTATATTTGTTCGTTTTGCCGATGAATCAGAGGATCCTCATAGGCGTCCATGAAATCCTCGCCCAGCCGGACCACCTCATCCGCGAATTGGATCGCCTTGATCTCCGTGAGCACCGCCACCACCTTGCGGAAGCGAAGCCCCGGAAAGAAGTTCAGCATCTCCATGGGGACCGTAGCGTCAAACTGCGGATATTCCGGAAACAATTTCCGGTAATCCAATGCATCCCGGGGATGCGGCTTTAAGAAGATCTCCCCCTCCGGCTCGTACCGTTTGATGATATCGCGGAAGATACGCTCCCGCACTTCCAGCGTGCACAGGGGATCCGTCAGGATCAGGATCTTGTCCCCCACCCTGCCGCTCTCCTCGATCTGCCGCTGCAGCCCCTCCTTGTCGCGGATAAACGCCCGCAGGATCAACTCCTTGTCCTCCTCCGTGAGCCGGTCCATCAGCGCCTGACGCGGCTCGTCAATGTATTTGGAGCAGGGGTAACGGATCAGGGAGCTGTCATTCACTTCCATGTCCAGACAGTACTTCCCGTAACCGTTCTGTACAAAGATCAGGTTCAGCCGCTGTGACAAAAAAGCCTTCAGTGTGAAATGTCCGCGGTTGTCATAGCGGGCGGCATCAAAATTCTTGAGACAGTTCAGCCCGTCCTCCAGCGCGTGGTAGGGAATCTTATATTGATTCAGGTAATAGCCGATCGGGTCGGAATCACAATACACGTACACATCCCCGTAGGCGCGGAAATCCACCGGGATATAGGGCGCTTCCAGCCGGGCATACTCTCTGGTAAACCGGATACGGTGCCAGAGATTCCCAAGGAAACCGCCCCCCGCCTGGCGCCACCGGGCAAGCTCCGGGAAAAAATCCTCCCGCTTCTCGTCAAACTCGATGACCTCCGCAAAGAACCCCGTAACCTCTACCCGCTGCCCGAGCTTTTCAAAATCGGTAGACATCCGGGACAGGACGAGGGACGCCTCCCCAGGCGCTTTCCCCTCCTTCCGGCACTGTTCGCGAAGCTTCAGCTCCTTCAAAAAGGTCACATAGACATGATAATAGGTATGACACACATAGATTCTATCCTTCATACTGCACACTCATTTTCCTTCAGACATTCACGCTGCGTATACAGAATCATTTTACCGCCAGCGCAGACCGGAAAGCGCTGCCCTGGCAGCATTTGACGGTCAAGCGGCGGATGCCGGGCAAAATGCACCGCGCAAGCGGTGATAAGCCGGTGAAGCCGGCTTAGATTCTGCGCCAGCAGAATCATTTTACCACATCCCTCCCGTTTTGTCATCCCAATGCCGTCACGGCTCGATCCGATAGAGCCAGATTCGGTAGTAGCTCTCCTCCGTAAAAAAAGGTTCCTCCCGGGCCGGCAGAAGGTGCAGCCTCTCCGGATGCTCGATCGGCATGGCCGCAAAAAGGTACCGGGCCCCCATGGCATATGCCTTCTCCATATTCAGGTCCAGATTCTGATATGTGGCCCCGGTATTGCCGGACACGGTCATATAATTCCCGGTTTCCCCGTTCAACAGGTAGCACCGGTTTCCCCAGGTGTCAAAATAAACTCTGGTCTCCTCATTTTTGGCCAGCTCCGCCGCAATGATCTCACGAAATTCCCGTTTATACTCCAGCGGATAGTAGTTGGAATAACCGTCCAGGCAGTAAAAACCATTGTAAAGCGCCGCCGCGGGATTGATCCCCAGGCTCAGCGTCCGGTAGGAAGCCGGATCCTCCCCGATAAACTCCTCGATCTGCCGATACACATCCTCCGCGTAATATTCCTCCCAATCCATCAGATGATACGTTTCCGGAAAGATCATCAGGCGGAGATTGTGATAGATCGTACTGTTTTCATAGACGGCAAAACAAAGCGCTCCCACCGCCTCCACCTTCGCAGAAGAATGTACAGATCCAGCGCCAAAGCAGAATACCAGCACAAAGGCAGGAGCCAGTAGACGCGGTCGGCCTGAAAATACTTGACCGCCCCTCCCACCTGCATGCGCAGCTCCACCACCCACGGGCTCCTCCACAAGACGGCTGCCGCCGCCACCAAAAACGCCAGGACAAACAGGGCTGCCAGTCCGCCATAGAGTCCCCGGTCCCCGGGCTCCTCCGAAAGAACCGGCGTTTTTTTCATGGCACGCGCCGCGATGCGGACCGCCGCGTGCACCGCCAGAATGCCCGCGGTCAGCAGAACGATCACCGCATTGTACGACTTCCCATAGGGCCCTCCCTGCAAAAAGATCTCCCGGAAATAGTCCTGCCAGTCCGGCCTGGCGGCGATCACCATCTCCTCCCGGTGCGGTACAAAACGCTCCCCAATTCCCAAAAACTGTCCGACCAGACCGATATTGCACACCAGAAAGACCGCCGTCAGCACCAGAAAGGCAACGCCCAGATCCCGGGATATCTCCCGCTTTTGGAACAGGCTCCAGAGAAAGCCCGCCAGGAGAACCGCCACCCACACAAACCCGATCAGTGCCAGCGAAGAGCTCACGGCATACAACAAGACACACAGATAGTATTTCCACTTGGCAGGAAAAGGAACCTGCCTTTCACAGATGCGGCACAGCGCCCATAGGAGAAGCGGCTGCCCCAGGATCGAGAGACCGTACACCGGATAAAAGGGCAGATAGACAAAGATCCCCGCCACCACAAACGCGATCCCCTTAGACCCGGTCAAACGGCGGCTCCAAAGATACATCCCCGTATATCCCGCCACCACCACATAGGCATGAAAGACGGCAAACGCGGCAAACGGCTGCAGGAAACGGTAAAAGAGCACCCCCAGAGGCGCCGGAGGCGTCATGGCGCTCTTTCCCACCCCGTTCATCAGCTCCGGGATCACCCGCTTGCCGGAAAACAGATATTTGGCTTGATAGATATAATTTAACACCTCACCGTCCAGCTGATCCGTGATCTGGACATAAGCCCCCCGGCCCAGCACCGCATAGGGAAATACTAAAAAGAGCGCCGCAATCAGCCCAAGCCAGAACCACGGGATCCGCTCTATGAATCTCCAGAATCTCTTCTCCATACCTTCTTCTCCATCGTTTTCTCGGTTCTTCCTCTCTTCCGTCAAAGCTTCTCCGCCGGCCGCCTCTAAAAATGCACGATGAGATATTCTCCCATATCCCGGATGGAGCCTTCCTGGGGGAAGCTGGGCCACTCCACAGACAACCGCTCCGCCTCCGCATAATCCGTCTGTTGCAGCGGGACAATCCGGTGCCCGTGCATCGCAAAGAATCGCGCCAGCTCCCCGTCATCCCCAAAAGCGTACCGCCCCCAGTCGATCACGGACAAGGCCGGAGTCTGCGCTACCCATACGCCATAGGAACGATAAAATTTTTCCAGAAGATGCTCGTCCACACGGGAAGTAACCGCGTTCATCCGGCGAAAGGTTTCCGAATGAAACGGCACATAGGCATCCTGAATCAGGCTCTGGGGGATCTCATACGTCCCGGTAAAGACCACCGGCTTCTCCGTGTCAAAATCCTTTTCCAGCGCCCAGGCCACCTGGGTCACGGTATTCCTGGCATCCTCATATTTCAGGTAATCCACATAAAACCAATGGTTCATATCCGCACACTGGTTCCACACAACCACCGTCAGGCAAAACAGCACCGCCGCTTTGACCAGTACCGCCGCCCTTTCCCGCAGCCTGTGTCCCCGTCCCGGCCGCTTCAGCCTCTCCGCCAGCCCGTTGGCCGCATAGACCAGGGAAAGCGCCCCGTATCCGCAGACCACCGGCAGAAACTGTGCCGACCGATACAGGGTAGCGCTCCCCTCAATAAACATCAGGAGAGTCGAAGAAAACAGCCCTCCAAAGACCCAAGCCGCGATCCAGGGATCCCTCTGTCGAACACTCCGCCATAGACCGAAACCGATCAGAAAAAGCATCGACAGCACAAAAATCCGGATGGGATAATACGCGCAGGAAAATACGCCGAACATCACAAACATCCGTTTGAG
>CANPWJ010000022.1 GCA_947584035.1 uncultured Acetatifactor sp.
CCTCCTGTGCTGTATGGCGATCTACCGCCTGTCCGATCCCATCGCGGCGCACCTGCTGATGGAGGAGCGGACCGCCCCCATGCTCCGCATCCTGGCCTTCTCCGTCCCCATGAGCGCTGTGCACTCCTGCATCAACGGTTATTTTTACGGGAGAAAACAGACCGCGGTGCCCGCCATCGCCCAGCTGACAGAGCAGGTGTGCCGCGTGGCCTGTGTCTACGCGCTTTCCACCCGGGCCCTCTCCCGGGGAAGCGCCCCGTCCATCCATGTGGCGGCTTTCGGGCTGGCCGCGGGGGAACTGATCTCCATGCTCATCACGGTAGCGGCCCTCTACAGCTGCATGGCCGCCGGCTCCCGCTCCCTCCGGCCGCTCACCGCCCTCTCCGGCCGCAGGGACTCCCTTCTCGCCACCTACCGGAGCATTTTGGGAATGGCGCTTCCGCTCACCGCAAACCGCATTGTCCTGAACCTTCTGCAGAGCCTGGAATCCGTCTCCCTGCCGGCCTCCCTCAGGGCCTACGGCTATGACACCGCCCAATCCCTGAGCGTCTACGGCGTTTTGACGGGGATGGCCATGCCCTTCATCTTCTTTCCAAACGCCATCACCGGCTCCGTGTCCGTGCTGCTGCTCCCGCTCATCTCGGAAAACTACGCGGTGGGCAACACAAAAGCAGTAAAGGGCGCCGCTCTCCGCACGATCCAATACTGCTTTCTTCTGGGCTTTTTCTGTATGGGGGTCTTTTGGCTCTCCGGAGACTGGGCCGGGCGCACGGTTTTTCACAGCCCCCTGGCCGGGCACTTTATCCGGGGGCTCAGCTTCCTGTGCCCCTTTCTCTATCTGGACACCACCCTCTCCAGCATCCTGCAGGGACTGGGCATGGCCGGGCGCATCTTTCTGATGAACGTGCTCAGCCTTCTGGTCCGGCTGGCCTTTGTCTTTCTGGCCGTCCCGGTATTCGGCACCACCGGGTACCTGTGGGGGATCCTGTGCAGCCAGATCCTTCTGAGCGCCCTCTATCTCCTCTGCCTGTACCGCTTTCTGCGCCGAATGGGCTGACGCCTACTGCAGCACGTTCTTCAGCTCCTCCATAAAGGTGTTGATATCCTTGAATTCCCGGTACACGGAGGCAAAACGCACATAGGCCACCGCATCCAGGCTTTTCAGCTTGTTCATAACCAGCTCGCCCACCACCTGGCTGGGAATCTCCTTCTCCTCCATATTGGTGATCTCATTCTCCACCTCGTCCACCAGCTTGGTGATCTGGGCGGCACTCACGGGGCGCTTATGACAGGCCCTGAGCACGCCCGCCTCGATCTTGACCCGGTCGTAAGCTTCCCGATTGTTGTCCTTCTTGATAATGATGAGCGGGATCGTCTCCACCTTCTCATAGGTGGTAAAGCGCTTTCCGCACTCGTCGCAGACTCTTCTGCGGCGGATGGAATTATTGTCCTCCGCAGGTCTGGAATCAATGACTCTCGTATTTTCGTGGCTGCAAAAGGGACACTTCATGGGCGGGTACCTCGCTTCTCTTTTAATAAATACTGTTATTTATTTTATTATAGCTTTTTCAGCAATTTATGTCAACCAAAATGATGTCCGGACCGATCTGCCGGATATCCTTGTAGGGGATCACAATGTCCGGGTCGCAGCGCAGAAAACTGAGCATCTTGCTCCCTCCCGGGATCACGATCTTGCAGATGCACCCGCTGCACTCGTCAAATTCTATGTCACAGATGTGCCCCAGCTTTTTACAGTCCCTGACGTTGATCACGTCCTTGCACTTCAACTCTGAAAATAACATTTTTCACCCTTTTTCCCAGCATTTTCCGCCAGTTCCTTTCAGATTATTATATGCTTCCCAAGTATATCCTGACACCCAGGAGAGCATACTACCAATACAGAAAAGCAAAGAATCGGAGGAACGCAAATGGCACTGGGAAAAGTAGAGATCTGCGGGGTGAATACATCCAAGCTTCCCCTCTTAAAGGCGGAGGAAAAGGAGGCCCTCTTCCGGCGCATCGAGGAGGGTGACCGGGAGGCCAGGGAGGAATATATCGAGGGAAATCTGCGCCTGGTGCTCAGCGTCATCAAACGCTTTTCCTCCAGCAACGAAAATGTGGACGATCTCTTTCAGATCGGCTGCATCGGCCTGATCAAGGCCATTGACAACTTTGACCCCTCCTTAAACGTAAAGTTCTCCACATATGCGGTGCCCATGATCATCGGGGAGATCCGGCGCTTTCTCCGTGACAACAACAGCATCCGGGTCTCCCGCTCCTTAAAGGACACCGCCTACAAGGCCATTTACGCCAGAGATACCCTGACCCGGAAGAACCTGAAGGAACCTACCATCGAGGAGATCGCCAGCGAAGTCGGCATCTCCAAGGAGGATATCGTCTACGCCATGGACGCTATCCAGAACCCCATGAGCCTTTACGAGCCCATCTTTACCGACGGCGGAGACACCCTCTATGTGATGGACCAGATCAGCGACAAAAAAAATAAGGAAGAGAACTGGGTGGAACATCTCTCCCTCAGCGAAGCCATGAAGCGTCTGAACGACCGGGAACACGAAATCATCTCCCTGCGGTTTTTCGAGGGAAAGACCCAGATGGAGGTGGCCGACCTCATCGGCATTTCCCAGGCCCAGGTCTCCCGGCTGGAAAAGAAAGCCCTGCGCACCATGCGGAACTACCTGACCGCGTAAAGCCCTCAGAACCGATAGAGCGTAACCCCCCAGCCGTGATCCACCTCCAGCAGGTAAGCGCCGTTTCGGCAGACGTCATCGCCGCTGTGGGAAAAATAAAACCGGTCCACACCGCCGTGGGGGCGTCCCTCGTACAGATGCACCAGCGCCCCGTCCTCATAGTCAAAAAGGACATCGTCCCGCTCCGCCGCCTCAAAATATTCTTCGATCGTCTCCCCTTCCGGCAGGATCTGTATCTCCCTGCCATCCAGTCCATACTCGGAAAACACGGAAAACTGCCCCACGGAAGCGTCGCCCTGATACTGCATACACCCGTCAAAGGCAAAGATCTCCAGATCCACGTATGCCCCGCCCTCATACTTCCGGATCAAGCCAAGCCCCCGTGTCAGGAGCCGGTCACAGTACAGGGAGAGGCAAAACACCTGATTGGAAGAATCGCTGTACCGATAGGCGGTTTCAAAAAAGAGATCCTCCTCTGTAAAGCCCTGCTCCGCCAGAAAGGCGTCCTCCCCACCGGGTTCGATCTGGTAATCACTGGATGTGCCCTCCCGGCCATCGGAGAAGCCTCCAAAGCTCCAGCCCGGATCTTCTGCCGGAGCCGTATCCGTTTCCTCCTGCGCTCCCGCTCTGTCTGGCCAAAGCGCCGCGGCCGTCCGCCCAAGCCCCAGCGCGACACCGCAGCACAGCCCCGCAAGGCACAGTGCTTTCTTTCGTCCCATTCTCCATATCTCCTTGAAACATCCTGCCGTAAAAGCCGCCTAGGTCTCCTTCCTGCGCCGCGGCACACAGCGAAACAAAACCCATCCGACTATAGCCCCCAGGGTGTTGGTGAGCACATCGTCGATCTGGAAATATCCCCTCTGCGTGACCAGCTGCAGGTACTCGATCCCCACACAGGTGGCCAGGCCCAGCAGCAGACAGGCCAAAAAGCGTCTGGCCGGAGGGATGGCCCAGGCGCACACAAAGCCGTAGGGGATGAACAGCAGTACATTTTCCACCACATACGCATTGTTGCGGTCGTTGATCCCCCAGGTGGAAAACAGCTCCAGGTCAATGCCCCGGCCGCTCCCGGTCTCCCGGGACAAAAAGGTGATAAACAAAAGGATCACCACATACATAAAGAAACAGGTGGTCGCCGCCACCGAAAAAGGTCTGCGCCCCCTGCGCACCCTGTGATCGTTGACAACGCTCAACCCGAACGCCGTCAGCATCCCTGCCGCCAGCCCGTAGGGCAGATAGCGGGACACGTTGGACAGATCCCGAAATAAATATTTTATCATACGGCTGCTCCCTGTAACCTACTTCATCTGATAGGAATCCCAGCGGTCTGCCGCCCGGTCCCACCGTCCCTTCTCCTCGGACCACCGTTCATTCATCCACGCCACAGCGTCCATTACCCCCTTCTCCTCAAACGCGAACAGGGCGCTTTCCTTCTCCTCCCCGGGGGTGGTAAAGAAATTGAAGGGCTCCGGCCAGACGGTACACTTCAGGCGCACCTCCCCGTCGTTTTCCGCCTTTTCCAGCCGATAGCGCATTCCCTTGTGGCAGCCCGTGAATTCCGTTTTTTTCAAATATTCCATCGATAAGATATCGTCGCGTTGTATCATCTGTCGTCTCCTCTGTCCGGTTGTCTCTCTGTCTGTTTTTCTCTGTCTGTTTTTCTCTATCTGCTTTTCTTTGTCTGTTTCTTTCTGTCTGTTTCTCTCTGTCTGCTTCTTTCTGTCTGCTTCTTTCTGTCTGCTTCTTTCTGTCTGCTTCTTTCTGTCTGTTTCTCTCTGTCTGTTTCTCTCTCTTTTTTTAGTATAATACGCCGCCCCAGACTTTGCCAGCCCTAAATCTGCATACTCATCTCCTTTTTCAGCTGCCGCATGATCTTCTTTTCCAGCCGGGAAATGTAGGACTGGGAGATGCCCAAAAAGCTCGCCACCTCCTTCTGCGTCATCTCCTGCCCGTCCCGGCTCCCCAGTCCGAAGCGCAGCTTGATGATCGTCTTTTCCCGGTCGGACAGCTTTCCGATCGCTCCCATCAGAAGCTTCCGCTCCACCTCGTTTTCAATGTTCCGGTAGATGACGTCCTCATCCGTCCCCAGGATATCCGAGAGCAGCAGCTCGTTTCCGTCCCAGTCCACATTCAACGGCTCGTCGATGGACACCTCCAGACGCGTCTTGTTGTTCCGCCGCAGATACATCAGAATCTCATTTTCAATACAGCGGGAGGCATAGGTGGCCAGCTTGATATTTTTGTCCGGCTTAAACGTATTGATGGATTTGATCAGCCCGATGGTGCCGATGGAGATCAGATCCTCCACGCCCACACCCGTATTGTCAAACTTCTTTGCTATGTACACCACCAGGCGCAGATTGTGCTCGATCAGCGTGGCCCGGGCCTGTTCCGCCTGATCCGTGCCCAGCGCGCCGATCACCCGGCTCTCCTGCTCCAGCTCCAGAGGCGGCGGCAGCACCTCCGTTCCCCCGATATAGTAGAGCTCATCCTGTTTTCTCCGGACAGGCTTCTCTCTCCGGATCACCTTAAAATGCACCTTAGACGGTAGGGTTACCTTTAAAATCATTCTGATACCTCACTTTTCCTTTTCTTGACACGCGTTTCCTTTTCAGCTCCGATCAAAAGCGGATTCAGGATCAGCTTTACCTCCCGCTCTCCGCCCCGGCGCCCGAAAGCGCCCTGCTCCTCAACGGCCACACAGACCTCTCTGCATATCTTGATCACGCCGTCCAGCTCCAGCCGGATCTCCGGCAGGAAATAGCCCCGCAGGATCCCGCGGTCTTTCCCGACGCTGTGGTAGGGCACGGCGCGGTAGTACGTATCCTCCCCCTCCCACAAACGGTCAAACACCTCCCGGTCCAACACGGAGACCGGCTTGCCGCTGACAGGCTCTGTCAGGCGGTTGCCGGAGTCGATCAGGGCGGTGACCCTTACGCTCTTCTCCCCGCGCACCAGCGTGGCGGCGCACAGCCCGCTCTCCTCCCGCTCCCTGCGGTAAAAGAGCAGCAGAAAGACTGCCGCGCCGGCTCCCATCATCCCGAAAATCCCCGTCAGATACTCCCCAAACTGCGGCAGGACCCGGACCGCGCAGCGAAGGACAAACAGAAGCCCCCCGCCAAACAGGAGCGAGTAGAACAACAGCAGCCGAAACATCCGGATAAAGGCGCTCACGCTCCGGATCCGGAAGGCGCAGAGCAGCATGACGCCCGCGCCGGGGACGACTCCAAACAGGATCCTGGCCCACCCGGGGCCTTGATAAAAAAAGGGTAACAAAAAAAGAAGGGCTCCCGCCGCTGCCCCGAGAAGCAGACGCAGACGCGTGGCAGTACGGTGCGTCCTCTCGTTGATCAGCAGCAGGAGATATAGATTCATGCAAAAGTTTACCAGAATGAAACTGTCTACATAAAGTTCATAATACATTTCATCACCCTTTTCATAATTATTATAAAGGGTGACGTCTATGGAATTTGTCAAAAACGAGACGGTTGGGGTTGTTTTCTTTTGAGCTCCTTCGACAGGATCTGATTTCCTTCGAGGTCCTTCCAGGAGATCCTGCCGTCCGCGATCGTCATATAGCCGCGGTGGCTGCCCTCCTTGGGGAGCGAGACGGAGCCGGGATTCAGGTAGCGGTAGCTCCCGTGATCCGCGTCCTTTGGCACATGCGTATGCCCGCACAGCAGGATATCCCCCGGCTGAAGGGGCGGCGGATCCTCCTCCCCGCAGAGATGCCCGTGGGCAGCGTAGATCACCTGATCCTCCACGCAGAGGATGCAGAAATCCGCCATCACGGGGAAGGCAAGCACCATCTGGTCCACCTCCGCGTCACAGTTTCCGCGCACACAGAGGATGCTCTCCCGCCGCTCGTTCAAAAGCCGGGCGACCTCCCTGGGATCGTACCCCTCCGGCAGGTCGTTCCGCGGGCCGTGGTACAGAAGATCCCCCAGAAGGAGCATCCGATCGGCGCCCTCCCGGTCGTATGCCTGAAGCATTTTCCGGCAATAGAACGCAGAGCCGTGGATATCCGAGGCCACAAACCATTTCATAAAAACATCTCCTCCCTTTCCATCTGCCGATACCGCATAAAGAAAGCATGCCCCAGTGTCCTCCACCAAAGCATGCTTTTCTTTCGATCCATTCTTACTTTCTCTGCAGGAAATCCGGAATCTTTAAAGATTTTTCCTCCACGGAGCTGCGGATATCCGCCGGTCTCTGGAGACCGGGCAGAGGCTGTAATCCCGGCTTCGGAGCACCTGTCTGCCCGCTGCCGCCTGTGGGCTGGAGATTCATCCCCTTTAAGGAGCTGGGGGTAATATGGGAAGTCTGCTGCCGGTATACGGAAGCTCCTCCCACCCGGTTCGGAACGGAGGGCTCCGGCGCCTCCTCCAAGCCGGTAGCGATCACCGTGATCGTACAGCTGTCCGACTTGGTGGCGTCGTACATAGCGCCAAAGATAATGTTCACATCGTCCCCCGACTGCTCCTGCACATAGCTTGCCGCGTCGTTGGCATCCGCCAGGGTGATGTCCCCGGATATATTGATGATCACATGGCTCGCGCCGTTGATCTTGGTCTCCAGCAGAGGGCTTTCCACCGCCATCTTGACCGCCTCCAGCGCCTTGTCGTCGCCCTTTCCCTCTCCAATGCCGATATGGGCGATGCCCTTGTCCTTCATAACGGTCTGCACATCCGCAAAATCCAGATTGATCACGGCGGGGACATTGATCAGATCCGTGATGCCCTGAACCGCCTGCTGAAGCACCTCATCCGCCTTCTTCAGTGCCTCCGGCATGGTGGTGCGCCGGTCCACGATCTCCAGCAGCTTGTCGTTGGGGATCACGATCAGGGTATCCACGTGCTCCTTGATGCGCTCGATCCCGTTCAGTGCGTTCACCATGCGGGCCTTGGCCTCAAAACGGAAGGGCTTGGTCACAACCCCCACCGTCAGGATCCCCATCTCCTTCGCAAGCCTCGCCACCACCGGCGCCGCTCCGGTACCGGTGCCGCCGCCCATCCCGCAGGTGACGAACACCATGTCCGCTCCCTTCAGGGCCGCGCTGATCTCCTCTGCGCTCTCCTCCGCGGCTTTCTCGCCCACCTCGGGCTTTGCGCCCGCGCCGAGGCCCTTGGTCAGCTTCTCGCCGATCTGCAGAAGCTTGGGGGCCTTGCAGAGCTGCAGCGCCTGCTTGTCCGTATTCACTCCAATAAATTCCACACCGTCTATCTGTTCGTCGATCATTCTATTTACAGCGTTGTTTCCTGCGCCGCCCACACCTACTACGATGATCTTGGCAGCGGTCTCCGCATCGTTGGTCTTAATCTCCAGCAAGGGTTATTCCTCCTTCTATCGGAAAAATCAAAAGATTTCCCCTTTAAACTCCACATAGTCTATCATATAATCATTTTGCAAATTTATCAACCCATTTTTTTATTTTTCTTTTGTTTTTTAATTGGGGATAAACGTATACTTCCCGTTGTCCTCATCGTAGTTTTCCATCTGCAGCGTCCCGCTCTTTCCCTCCAGGTTGGGCAGAAATTCCGGCAAAAGCATCACCTTGTCCTCCAGATGGTCATAGTCGCTTCCCAGGGACACCATCACATCCCCAAAGTAGATCGTCACCGCTCCCGAAGGGGCAAAATAGATCTTGTCCACCGTGAGCTCGTACTTGTTCACCAGGTTGGTGATATCCATAATGTGCTCGAACACCTCCCCGCTCTCCACCGGCAGCGGCTCCCCCAGGACCACATGGTCAAATTCCAGCCCCGTGACCTGGGGGATGCCCACCGTCATAACGCTGGAGCTCTCCACCACATAACCGTCCTTGTCAAAGTACATGTAGGTGTCCAGATATCTCACATAACCGGCCAGCGCCTTCTCATAGACAGTGATCCGGATCGTGTCCGGCGACAGGACCTTTACATCCATGCCGTCCACAAAGGGCACGTTGGTGATCTCCCTGTCCTTGTAATACAGGGAGAGATACAGGGAATTACGGCCGAGAGGCCCGGTCATCACGTAATCCCGTATCTCTTCCTCCGTATAATGGACATTCCCTTCCACATATACATTCTGTATAGTATAGGTGGAAAGTACATAGGCACCCGCCCCGCCGAGGACTGCGATCACGGCGATCGGTATCAGTATTTTGGCAACCAGGCTTCCTCTTCCTCTAAACACTTACAATCCGCGCTCCTAACTCTCTCAGATCTTTACAAATGTTTTCATATCCGCGGTTGATAAAGTCCACGCCCCGCACCCGGGTCTGTCCCTCCGCCATCAGGCCGGCCAGAACCAGCGCTGCTCCGCCCCTGAGCTCCCGGGCCTCCACCTCCCGGCCGTTTAGGCGGGACACGCCCCGCACCCGCACTCTCCCGGGATCCAGGATCTCGATATCCGCCCCCATCCGGATCAGGGGCTCCACCACGCGGAAGCGGTTTTCGAAAATCGTTTCCTCGATCAGACAGCTCCCCTCCCCCATGGTCATGGCAGCCAGCGCCATAGACTGCAGATCCGTGGGAAAGCCCGGGTAAGGCGCCGTTCGCAGCCTGGCGGGCAGCCTGGGCCGCCTGGGCGACTGCACATAGATCCCCTCCCGCGTCCCGTCACACCTGCTTCCCATCTGCTCCGCCACGTGAAGCACCGCCTCCATCTGGTCGCAGGGCGCCCGCTCCAGCAGGACGTTCCCGCCGGTGGCCGCGCACCCAAAGAGATAGGTTCCCGCCACAATGCGGTCCGCTGGAACCGCAAAATCCGCCCCCCGCAGCGCTTCCCCGCACCGGCCTTCCACCCGGAGCAGCCCGGTGCCGATGCCCTCTATCACCGCCCCGCAGTCCGACAGATAGCGGCACAGCGCCGTCACCTCCGGCTCCCTGGCGGCTCCCTCGACCAGCGTCTCGCCCTCCGCCAGGACCGCCGCCAGCAGGATATTCTCGGTGGCGCCCACGCTGGCCATGGGAAGGCGGATCCGCGCCCCGTGGATCCCCTCCGGCGAGACGGCCCGCAATTTCCCGTTTCCCTCCGAAAAGACCACGCCCATCTCCCGAAGGGCCGCCAGGTGCAGATCGATGGGGCGTTCCCCGATCACACAGCCGCCCGGGTGCTCCATGACGATCTCTCCGCACCGGCCCAGCACGGCTCCCAAAAGACAGAGAGAGGACCGCATCCCCGTGATCGCCTCCCCCTGCATCTCTCCCTCGCACACACAGACGGGCCGCACCCGGATTCCGCCGTCCTCCCAGCTGACCCTGCAGCCCAGACTCTTCAGTAGACTGACCATCCGGTACACATCCGCGATCCTGGGACAGCCGCGGATAAATGAGGTCTCATTGGTCAACAGCGTCGCCGCCAGAACAGGCAGCGCGGCATTCTTGGAGCCCTGGATCAGGACCTTTCCCTGCAAAGCAACGCCGCCCTGAATGTGAATAGAGTCCATGTCACACCATCCGTTTTCAAATTAAACGACCTGCTCTATTCTATGCGTTCCGCGCTGCTTTGGTATCTTGTACACTTTTTCCCGGGGACGGGCTTTCCGGATTTGGTTTTACGGCTCCCTTTGGTTCCGGCTTCTAAATTTACAGCTTTTCAGTTTTACAACTTTTCGATTTTACGACTTTCCTTTTTCGATTTCCCAGTTTCAGTTTCACGACTTCCCAGTTCTGGTTTCCGGCTTTACCGCTTTCCGACTCCGCGGCTTTCCAGTTCTGCTTCCCGGTTTTACCGCTTTCCGGCTCCGCGGCTCCCCTTGGTTCCGGCATTCAGGTTTTCAGCTGGATGCGTTTGGCCACGCTTAAGACGAGCCCTATCTCGATCAGCAAAAACATCACCGAGGAACCCCCGTAGCTGATGAAGGGCAGGGAGATCCCCGTGTTTGGGATCGTGCTGGTGACCACCGCGATATTCAGGATGGCCTGGATGGCGATGTGCCCCATAACGCCCACCACCAGAAGGGCCCCGAAAAGATCCGTGGCATTGTTGGCAATGATCATCATCCGCCACAAAAGCAGGATAAACATCAGGATGATGGCGATGGCTCCGAAGAGCCCCAGCTCCTCACAGATGATGGAAAAGATCATATCATTCTGGGCCTCCGGCAGGAAATTCAGCTTCTGCATACTCTGCCCCAGCCCTTTTCCCCAGATGCCGCCGCTTCCGATGGCGTAGAGTGCCTGGAGCGTCTGGAAGCCCTTGCCCTGAGCGTAGCTCTCCGGGTCCAGCCATGCCAGGATGCGCTCGCTTCGGAAGCCTTCCACACTGTCCGCATTCACGATGATCACCACCAGCAGCGCGGCTGCCCCCAGCGCAGCCGCCCCCATGATCACAAACTTCTTGTAGTCCGGGCTGGCCACAAACACCATGAGCAGGGAGATACCCATGATGATGATGGCGGAGCTCAAATTGTTGGTGAGCTGCCATACCAAAAGCACGATCGGAAGAGGCACTACCACCATGAGGAGAAAGCCCTTCATGGTCCGGACGCTCTTTCCCATCTTGCAGACCATGGCCGCCAGAAACAGGATCATCCCCAGCTTTGCCACCTCCGCGGGCTGCAGGTTAAAGGGGAAGCCCTCCACGCCGATCCATCGTCTGGCGCCGTTTCGCTCGATCCCCAGCGGGGTCAGCACCAGCAGGATCAGGATCATCGACACCACATATCCCAGGGTGGCAAACCGCTCCCAAAAATGGTAGGGAATGTTGGCCACCACGATCATGGCCACAAGCCCCACGATATCCGCCGCCAGCTGCCGCTTCAGGTAATAGGCCACATCCCCCGTGTCCGAGAAGGCTTCATAATAGCTGGCGGAGTACACCATGACCAGCCCGAAGCCCAGCAGGAACAGCACAATGAACAAAAGGCTGTAGTCAAAAAAATATTCAGTTTGCTCTCGCTTTCTGCTCCTTCTTCTCTGTCCCGCCATGACTGCTCCTCTATATAAATAACATTCGATATTTAATCCAGGCTCCTGACATACTCCTTAAACAGCCTGCCCCGCTCCTCATAGTTGGGAAACATGCCCCAGCTTGCGCAGGCCGGGGACAAGAGCACCGCATCCCCGCTCTCGGCCAGCTCCGTGCAGAGCCTCAGACATTCGTCGTAGGTATCCGCGAACCGGATGTTGGTAAAACCATGGGCCCTGGCGCACGCCGCGATCTTCTCCCGCGTCTGCCCGATCAGCACCAGCCACTTGACCTTGCCGTCAAAGCTCTCGATCCACTCGTCGTACTCGCTCCCCTTGTCATAGCCGCCCCCGATCAGGACGGTGGGCCTGCTCATGGCCCGGATCCCCTGGATCGCCGCGTCCGGGTTCGTCCCCTTGGAATCGTTGTAGTAATCCACGCCGCCCTTGGAAGCCACAAACTCGATCCGGTGCTCCACCGCATGAAACTCCCGGATCACTCCCAGGATCGTCCGCATGGGCACGCCCATGCCCTCCGAGACGGCGATAGCCGCCATCACATTCTCCACGTTGCACAGCCCCACCAGGTTCATGTCCCGGTGGATATCCAGAAGCTCCTCCGCCCGGCCGTCCACGCTCTTTACAATGTGATCCCCCTTTAAATAATATCCGTTATCCAATTCGTGCCCCGCCGAGAAAAAGACCACCCTGGCCGGGCACCGCTCCGCAAACGCCCTGGTATACGCATTGTCGTAGTTGAGGACGCAGAGATCCTCCCCGGTCTGCCGGGCCGCGATGGCCTCCTTCGCCGCCACATACGCCTCCATGGTGTGGTGACGGTTCAGGTGATCCGGCGTGATGTTCAAGATCGCGGATACCGCCGGCCGGAACGTGTCCGTAGTCTCCAGCTGGAAAGAGCTGATCTCTCCCACGGTCACCGTATCCTTCCCGGTCTTAAGGGCCTCCAGCGTGTAGGGGTTCCCGATATTCCCCACCACAAAGGTGCGGTCCGCGCCCACATGGGCCTTCAGGATCTCCCCCACCAGCGTGGTGGTGGTGGTCTTGCCGTTGGTCCCAGTGATCGCCGCCACCCGTCCCTTTTCCACCAGATAGCCCAGCTCGATCTCTCCCAGGATCGGGACTCCCCGGCCCCGCAACCGCTCCACCAGCGGGATATCGGTGGGCACGCCGGGACTCAGCACCGCGGTCTGCACGCTTTGCTCCACCGTCTGCGGAAGCTCTCCCGCCACGCACACGGCGGCGCTTCCCGGGGGAAGCTTCCCGCGAAGCTCCTCCTCCGTACAATTCCCGCTGTCGTACAGTACGACTCTGGCCCCCAGGTGCTCCAGCAGGGTCAGCGCCCCCATGCCGCTGATCCCGGAACCCACCACCAAACACGTTTGTCCTGCGAACTTTGATCCAGACATGATCTTCCTCCTGATCCAACCTTGTCTATTGATTATAACGCATAATTCCCAAATACGGAAGGATATTTTCATAAAGCTGCCGAAGGATGGGCGCCGCCACCTGTCCTCCGTAGTAAGTCCCCTTAGGATGATTCACGATCGCGATGGCGATCACCTGTGGATCGTCCGCCGGGGCAAAGGCCAGAAAGGAAGCGATATAGCGGCCGCTGTTCCTGGGAAGTGTCTGGCTGGTGGCCGTCTTGCCGCCGATCCGAAAGCCCGCCACCTGCCCGTTTTTGCCGCCGCCCTCGGAGACCACCAGCTCCAGCATTTCCCGCAGGGTCTGGCTGGTTTGCTCCGACACGATCCCGGACTGCACCGGATAGGAAAAGGTCTCCACCACTTCCCCTTTCTCATTCACCGCCCGGACGCCGAAGTGGGGCGTAACGCGCCTGCCCCCGTTGATGATGGAGGCGGCTGTGGTCAAAAGCTGGATGGGTGTGATCTGGAAGGACTGGCCGAAGGAGACGGTGGCCAGCTCCACATTTCCCATGTCCTCCCGATCGTGCATGATGGTGCCCGCTTCCCCGGGCAGATCGATGCCCGTCTTGGTCTTTAGGCCAAACTGTTCAAAATACTTATAATAATTGTCCACTCCCAGCCGCAGCCCGACGGTTATAAACACCGGATTACAGGAGTTCATGGTGGCCTGCACGAAGGTCTCCGCCCCGTGCCCTGCCGTCTTATGGCAGCGGATCTTCCGGTCATCCACCACGATGTACCCGGGACAGCTGAAGGTATCCTGGGGGGTGACCACGCCCTCCTCCAGGCCGGCCGCCGCCGTGATGATCTTGAACGTGGAGCCCGGCTCGTAGGTGTCGTTGATGCAGCCGTTGCGCCAGATACCGTTCAAAAGATCCTGCTTTTCCTCCGCGCTTAAGTTTTCCGGCGTCCCCTCCGGCAGCGCGTAGGGATCGTTCAGGTCAAACTCCGGCACATTCACCATCGCGTAGATCTCCCCGTCCTTGGGATTCATCACGATGATGGACACGCTGTCCGCCTCCTTGGCGGCACATGCCTGAACAGCCAGCTGCGTCGCATAGCTTTGGATATTCCGGTCTATGCTTATGTAAAGGTCGTTTCCGGCCACGGGCTCTATCCGCCGCTCCCCCGCCTCATCCACCTCGATCCCCCGGGCATCCGTGACGGTGAGAATGGTTCCGGCTTCCCCGGTCAGATACTTTTCGTAGATGACCTCCAGCCCGATAATCCCCTGATTGTCGCCCCCGGTAAAGCCCAGCACCTTGCTGGCCAGATCCCCGTAGGGATAATATCGCTTGTAGTCCTCATCCACCTTCACCCCCGCCAGATCGTACTCCCGGATACGGTCCCCCGTCTCCTTGTCTACGTTGCTGCGGATGCGCTCCATGGAAGAATATTTCTCCACTCTCGCCCGGACAAACTCCTCGGAGAGTCCCAGTTCCCTGCAGAGCATCTCGATCACCTTCTCCGGCTCCCGGATCTGATTGTGGATGACGGATATGGTGCAGACCGTGGTGTTGTCCGCCAGAACCACGCCGTTTCGATCCAGGATCCTTCCCCGGGCCGCCTTGATGCTCCGCTCCCGCTCGTGCAGGTCGTCGGCCAGCTGGGAGTAATGCTCCGCCCGCCAGACCATCAGGTAGACCAGACGTCCGAACAGTCCCACGAGAACAGCGGCGCACAGGAAAAACACGACCAGGATCTTCTTTCTATGGGCAATCTGATTGTTGTTTGCAAGCATACAGGAAACCTCATAAAAAGGGCTTTATCTATCTGTATTCCCGTTTTTATGAGGTTATTCATGGAAAGAGCGCGCTCCCCTACCGGGAAGGCCTCTTCGCGCCGCTGATATAGGGATTGACCGGAAGATCCTCTCCCAGTACCTCCTCGCTCCGGTCGATGAGCTCTCCCGTGGAAGCGTCCAGACGGTCCCCGCTGGGGCTCACGCGGTATCCGGTGGCAGGATCGATGGGATAGTCCATCCAGGCCGGGCGCTTGGCGCCGGTGTCCCCGGTGGCGTCCGTGATGGTGCCGTCCCCGTTGTCGTAAGGGTTCTCCTCCGTCTCTGTCTCCGGCTGCGGCGGCTGCGGCTCGTCCAGAGCGTCCTCCTCCGGCGTCTGGGTGTACATGGTGGTGATCTCCAGCTGCCGCTCCTCCAGCTCCTGCCTCTCCTCGTCGCTCAGCTCCTCGGTCATAAAGATATTCAGATAGGGAAGCACCTCCGTCAGGATATTCCGCACAATGCCGGTGGCAAACTTGGCGTCGTCCTGCTTGGGTACATTGGGCCGGTCCACCACCACGTAAATGGCGATCTGCGGATCGTCCGCGGGGGCGTATCCCATGAAGGATACCACATACTCGTTGTTGTCACGGGGATAGGTCTCCGCCGTCCCGGTCTTGCCGCCGATGGCATACCCCGCCGGCCTGGCAGTCCTTCCGGTCCTGCTCTCTCCGCCCTCCTCCATGACCGTGGCCCGGCAATACTGACGGATGCGCTGGGAGGTGCTCTCCGAAACGGTGGTCTTTAACACGCGGGGCTCGATATTCTGCACCGTAGCTCCGCTGGCATTGGTGATCTTGTCCACCAGATGCGGCTCATAGTAATAGCCGCCGTTGATCAGGGAACAGTACCCGGCGATCATCTGGATCATGGTCACGTTAAAATTCTGTCCGAAGGAATTGGTGGCCAGGTCCGTGGGGCCCATCTGATCCACCGAATAGATCAGGTCCGCGGTCCGCGCCTCGCCCGCTAGGTCGATATTGGTCTTAAGGCCGAAATTAAAGGCGTCCTGAAATTCGCTGAAGGATTCCTTCCCCATGGTCTGGGCGATCTTCATCAGCGCAATATTGCACGACCAGGCCACCGCGGACTGCACATCCACGTCCCCGTGCCC
>CANPWJ010000023.1 GCA_947584035.1 uncultured Acetatifactor sp.
AAAATAAGTCCAATGATTACTTTCCTGTACTCTGCTGCGGGAATATGCCCCCACAGGACACAAGCTGCATCCCACAGTTGTTTTTCAAAGCCAATGTTGGCGTTGGTTTTATCCGACATTACCACAAACCTCCTAATATAATGAGTAACCAATGAAAGCTAAAAGTTGATCCCATTTGCTCTTTACATTTTTTCATATTAAGTACTTAAATTATATCATATAGCTATATTTTCCAAAAGGGTTAAGTAAATTTTTCCCTATATCATCTTAAAATACTCCAACGCTTCCCTTATCGCCTCCTCTTTCTCTGGCGGACACTGAGGCTGCCGGGAATCCTCTGCCTTCGCCTTATTGTAATTCTCTCTCTCAATAATCCCGCATTTCCTCTTAACCTGCGCAATATAAAGATTACTTACCTTTAGTCCGCTATACTCCAGCACATACGCCTTGCTCTCCTCATCCTGTCTGCCTTTTTACTTCTTCTCCGCCGCGGTCAAGTCTATCTCATCCATTGTCAATTCCACTTCAATATGCTGCTTGACATTTCGTTTGGACAATAGGCACACGGTCTCTACATGCCCCGTCTGCGGGAACATATCACACCCCCTGACCCGCTTCAACTCGTACCCGCCATCGCACAGCACCCGCAGATCCCTGGAGAGCGTCGCGGAATCACAGCTGACATACACGATCCTCTGGGGCTGCATTTTCAGCATGGTCGCCAGACACGCCTCATCGCATCCCTTTCTGGGCGGATCCACCACGATCACATCCGGGTGAAGCATCCCGGGATCCGGAGACGGCCGCCCGGAAACGGCGCCCGGACCCTCCTTTTGATCGGCCTTTTCACAGTCTGCATAAAATTCCGGCAGCACCTCCTCCGCCCTTCCCACAAAGAACTCCACATTGTGGATCCCGTTCCTTCGGGCATTTTCCCGGGCATCCTCGATTGCCTGGGGAACGATCTCCACGCCGTACACCTTCTTCGCCGATGCGGCCAGAAAGAGGGAGATTGTGCCGATCCCGCAGTACAGATCCCACACCGTCTCCTGTCCCGTAAGCCCCGCGTATTCCAGGGCGGTACTGTAGAGCTTTTCTGTCTGCTGCGAATTCACCTGGTAAAAGGACTGGGGAGAGATCTGAAAAGTCAGCTCCTGCCCGGTAAAGGGATACCCTTCCTTTTGCATGTCCCGCGCGCGGATGGTGTCCGAGATGGAAGGCTTCCCCCAGATGGTGTAGGTTTCCTTCCCCAGGATCACATTGGTGTTTTCCGTGTTGATATTAACCGACACACTTGTCACACCTTCCACGGCAGACAGCTTCGCAAGAAGCTCCTCCTGCTTCGGCAGGAACGCATACGCCTCTCCCGAAGTCCCCTCTCCAGCCTTTATGCGTCCCGAGCTGCCATGTGACGAATACGTCATTTTTTTGTTGAGCACCAGACACACCATGATCTCCCCGCCGGAGAAGCTTGTCCGGATCAAAATATGCCGCACCAGCCCCCTTCCGGTTTCTTCCTCATACGCGCGGACTCCGTTTGCGCGCATATAGTCCAAAATCCGCTTTAAAATGGTCTCGTTTCTCGGATCCCCCAGACAGCAGCTTGTGTTGGCAATAATGCTGTGCGTCCGCCCCGCGTAAAACCCGGTGATCAGATTCCCCTCCCGGTCGTACCCCACCGGGTACTGCGCCTTATTGCGGTAATGAAACGGCTCCTCCATTCTCAGGATCGGCTCCATGCACCGGTCCACATACTCCGCGTCAAACCCGCCGATGCGGACCAGATTGCCGCGGATCTTCTTTTCCTTAAATTCCAGCTGTTTTTCATAAGCGAGGGGCTGCAGCTGGCAGCCGCCACAGGCCCTGTGAAAGGCGCATTTTGGCTCCACACGAAAAGGAGAAGGCTCTATCACCTTCTCTAAACGCGCATAGGCATAGGCCTTCTTGCTTTTGACGATCCGGGCCTCCACCCGGTCGCCGATCACCGCATCCTTTACAAACAGCGTGAAGCCGTCCGCCTTCCCGATGCCCTCTCCGTCGCTTCCGATATCCTCGATTTCCACTGTCACACGATCGTTTTTCCGATATGTCATCCTTTCGTCCCTCAAAGAACCTCTGTCCGCCCCTCCGGACGGCCGCAGACTACCCCAGCGTCAGGTTCAGATATCCCACGGCACGCTCCTCCGGTTCCGCGTTTCCCGGCAGCTTCATCATGCCGCCCCGGTTGTCGTAAACGGCTCTCGCGGCCCCATGGACCCGGAGAAGCTTCTGCAGACACTCCCGCAGCTTCTCTCCCTCCAGGGTGGTCTCCACCACCCGCAGCACCTCCTGTTCCACCCGGTACAGAAGGATATCCCCGCCGATCTTTTGGACGTGGCCGCCGCAGAAATCGTTCTCCAAAAGGGCGTAGGCGATCGCGTCCTCGTCCCAGCTCACATAATTCTCCCGGTCGAAATGGGCGTCCCGGATCTCCCGGTACTCGGCCAGCGTGACCTCCTCCGGGGCCTCTTCCCCAAAGATACTGCCTTCCGGCTTTTTCGCCACACAGGATGCCGCCTGCAGCTCCGACGACGCAGCGCCTGGCCGGCTCTCCCCATCCGCTTCCGGTACCGTCTCCGCCGGGATCTCCCAGTGCTCCTTTGCGAAAGCCGTTCCAAAGCCCAGCCGTCTGTAGTAGGCCTCCAGCCCCTCCTCCGACGGCTGCAGGAGCAGCGGCTCCCCGTATTTTTCGGAGGCGTACTGCAAAATGCGGGCCGCGTAGCCTCTTCCCCGATATTCCGGCAGAGTCCCCACCGCATACACGTACCGCGCGGGGATCCACTCCTGCCCCCGCTTTAAAAGGACGGGCAGAAAGCTCGCCATGGACACGGGTCTGCCGTCCTGATGGATCACCAGCATATTTTCCACCTCGAACCGATGCGCCAGATAAAACCGGACATAGTCCTCCGAATCTCCAAAGCAGGTCTGCCAGATCCTCTTGATCGAATCCACATCCCGCTCGTTGGCGTACACCACATCGCTCTCCACGGCATTGTATTTCCGCAGCAGGATCTCCGGATAATAGGAGAGCTTGGCTTTGCGAAGCCCCGGATCCCCCACGTCCTCCTCCCGGTTCACATACGTATATCCCTGGCATTCGTGAAGCACAAACTGCTGATTGATCATGGGATAGGCGCCCTGCAGATCCGGATAAGCCTTCTCGAAATGAACCACCATCATCCGATCGTTCAGCGGTTCCCCGATGGTAAAGGCCACCACCCTTCCCGCCTTGCGGATCAGGCCGCCCTTAAGGCCAAATTCCTCATAGTGCGCAAAGGCTTCCCGGAGCGCACGCGTCTCCTCATCCACGCCCTCCTCCCATTTCTCCTCCCGAAGGGCCACCCATTCCTTTTCCAGGCCGCGGCATTCCTTCAGATTGTCCGCCGTCAGAGGCTCATAGCTCCAGTCGCCGTCATCCATAAACCGGGCGATATGATTGCGCTTTCCGTGATATTTCTTGCCCTTCAGGGAGGCAAGATCTTCCGTCCGATAAATATAGTCAAAATCGTCCCGGTCCGCGTCGATCACATACGCTCCGGGGAACCAGGTCAACAGCTCCTCCCGGTGCCGGTCCGTTATCGGGTAGAGATCCAGCCGATACGCCTCCCCCAGCCATTCTCTCCCATAAGCTTTCAGCGCCTCGATGGCCGCCCGCTTATCCCCCTTCCCAAAAGGGTAAGAAAAGCGCCAGCCCTTATGATCCCGATAGCGGATCACACCGCAGCCATACGCCTGGGCCACCTCCACCTCATAGGTATTTCTCCAGATAAAATTATTGACAAACGAGTACTCGCAGGCCTCCGGCTGCTCCTCCCGGAATCTTTCGTTCATCCACTCCCGGTCCTTTACGTCAATGGGGTGGAATTCTAGTTTCTCTGCCATCTCTTCTTTCCTGCCTTCCGAAAGGATCCTCCCTCATTCCAGCGTGCTGGCCCGCAGATTTGACTCAAAGAGCCGGTTGTACCCAAACCACCCGGTATTGTCCCGATTGCTCTCCAGGATCTCCCGGAAGGTTTCCAGCTTCGCGTCCGTGTCGTCCGCGTAATTGAGCGCCAGCGCCTCCATCAGGGCCGGCAGCTTGGGAGAGCCGTACTCATACTTGCCGTGATGCGCCAAAATACAGTGCTGCACCTGTGTCAAAAGAGCGTGGGGAAAGTCTGCGATCGCCGCCGCGTGCTCCGCCACCATCTGGGAGCCGATGACGATATGTCCCAAAAGCTGTCCGTCGTCGGTATAGTCGTTCTCCGGGAAAGGGGAAAGCTCCCGCGTCTTTCCGATATCGTGGCACAAGGCCGCCGTCAGGAGAAGATCCCTCTTTAGGACGGGATAAACGCCGCAATAGTAATCGCAGAGCTTCGTCACATTCAGGGTGTGCTCCAAAAGGCCTCCCACAAATCCGTGATGTACCGTCTTTGCCGCGGAGGAGCCGCGAAACGCCTTGCAGAATTTCTCATCCTTTACAAAGAAGGACTCCAAAAGCTGTTTTAAATAGGGATTCCGGATGCTCCGGATCAGCTCCAAAAGCTCCCCGTACATGGAATCGATATCCTTGTCGCTGACCGGCAGATAATCGGCGGGCTCATACTCCCCCTCCCGGCACCTGCGGATGCGCTTCACATTGACCTGCAGCGCCCCCAGGAAATTGGTCACGTCCCCGTACACCTCGATGTAATCCAGCGCATCATACTCTTCGATGCCCGGGTTGCCGGGCTCCCACACCTTGGCGTCTATGGTCCCGGTCTTATCCTGCAGGATCACGTTCTCGTAGGGCTTTCCGTTTTTGGTGACCGCGGACTGCCTGTGCTTGCAGAGATAAATGTCAAATATCCGGTCCCCTTCTTTGAAATCCTTGATATACTTCATGCCTTCCTCCACTGTCTCTCTATTTCTCTTACATGTTTATTTTACACGGTCCAGCACAATATGAAAATCAATCTCCCGATACTCGTTCTGGGACTGCCGCATAATGACAAGGTTTACGGTGTCCCCCGGAGAATGCTGCATCAGCCTGGAGCTGAAATAGGAAATTCTCTCCGTGGCCGCGCCGTCCATCTCCATCAGCACATCTCCGGGCTGGATCCCTGCGAGCATCGCGGGGGAATCCATCTCCACCTCCGTGACATAAATGCCGTTCGGCACCTCCTGCTGCTCCCGGATCAGGTAGGGAACCTCCACACCGCTGATCCCCAGGTACGGGATCTCCTCCCCGTTGGACAGCTTTTGGATGCGTCCGATCAGATCCGAAATGCGGTACGCCACAATGAGGTTTTCCATTCCGGAGGGAGCTTCCTGCGCGGTGATGACTCCCGCCAGATTGCCGTACAGATCAAAGAGAAAGCCGTTTGCGCCTTTACTTCCGTAGATATCCGTCTGCAGCAGATATACCTGCATATCCGGTTTATTTTCCAGGGGCGAGACGGCGGAGATCATCCCATACCCCAAAGACTCGTTTACTCCCATAGGGCTCCCCACCGCTACGACCGGCTTTCCCACAACATCCGTATCCCCGCCGGCGTAAAATAAGGGCGAGCTCAGGGAAGCCACCTCCAGGCCGCCCGTCTCCTGCCATTCGGTGGGAATATCCCCACAATTTACGGAGACCACCGCCAGGTTCGTGACCGGATCCAGCCCCTTTAAGCTCACCGGTATCTGGTAGAGGCCGCCGTGCGGCTCCATCACAAGGTTCTGCGCTTCCCGTAACGGCGTATAATCTACCAGGATCAACAGCTCACTCCCGTTGTTGTAGATGATAACACCGGTGGACTGATTGCTGCTCTCCTGAATGTTGTTGAACCAGTCCACATTTGACGTTACGCCCCGGATCGTCACAAGATGCTGGCTGACGGAGATCCTTCCGCTGATATCCTCCGGCTCATATACATAATCGTACAGGGTGTCATAAAGCTGCGCATAGTGCTCTATATCGAAATAGACCTCCTCCAAAATCTCCTGGATCTGTTCTTCCTCCAGGGAAGGCGGCTCCGCTTCCCCTGTCAGCTGGCTTTCCTGCTGCATATTGTCCGCCAGCATCTCCTCCGGGGACATCTCCTCCTGATCCTCCGGGAAAACCACAGGCTGCGGCTCCTCCTCCGGATAGAGGAGATTGCTGATCACCGGCTCCAGCACCAGGAAGGTGAAGCACGCGATCAGGCCGAAGATGACAGCCATCGCCGCCGTGATCAGGGTGCGCTGGATCAGCTTCCGCTTGTCGATGGGACGCTGCTTGATCTTTTCGATCATAAAATTGCTCTTTTCCTTTTCTTCCGGTTCCGGCATATTCCTCTCCATTCCAAGGCGCTTTCCGGCAGACGCGAAAGCTGCCCCGATCCTGCCCTTTTACACGGTTCTCCCTCTTTTCTCTCACGGCATTAGTATATCGGATTAACCGCAAAAAGTAAAGAGGAGAGATGCCCGGCGCTCTTGATTCTTTTGCGCAACTGTGGTATTTTTTTTATAATATCATCTGCAAAAGGAAGAACCCCAAAGGAGGATCTGAAAATGTCAAACAAAGTAAAGGGGATTCTGCTGGGCGTGGGAACCGTGCTCTGCGTGATCCTGACTGTCGTGTTCCGCATCCAGAGCGATCACCAGGAGCTGTCCTACGAGGAGGTAAAGGCCATCGTGGCCACCTCGGAGATGAAGGAGTACCGGAGCGGAGGAAAGACCGTGCGGAAACCGTACGTCACGGTGACCTACGCGGGAGAGACTTACGAGCTGAAGAATATTTACGACTCCTATTCCTATCGTCCCGGCGCAACCGTCACCGTGTATAAATCGGGCAATAAGCTGTATGCCAACGAGGCGGGCGTAAGGACCTCCACCCCTGTCTTTTACGCTTACTTCGTCTTTTTGCTGGCTTCCTTTGTGCTGTTTATTTCCTTCCTGTGCAGCATTCCCAAAATGGTCAAAAAGAAGGAGCAGGAGTAGCGAGCCCTTATGAATCAAAAGGTATTGAACACACTGGAATATAATAAAATCCTGCAAATGCTGACGGACAAGGCGGATTCCGATCCCGGCAGAAAGCTCTGCAGAGAGCTTGTCCCCTCCACGGATATCCGGCAGATCCGGGACGCCCAGCTGGAGACCGGGGACGCCCTCTCCCGCCTGTTCCGGGCGGGAAGCACCTCCTTCGGCAGCAACCGGGACCTGGGCTTCTCCCTCCGGTCCCTGGAGATCGGGAGCACCCTGTCTGTCTCCGAGCTTCTGAAAATCGCGTCCTTTCTGGATAATGTGGGGAGGGTCAAAACCTACGGCAAAAAAGAGCAGGAGGATGCCCCGGACGATTGCCTGGACCCCTATTTTGAACAGCTGGCCCCTCTGACACAGCTTGCCAACGAGATCCACCGCTGCATCCTGTCCGAGGAGGAGATCGCGGACGATGCCAGCCCCAGGCTGAAAAGCATCCGGCGCGCCAAGCTCTCCACCAATGAAAAGATCCACGCGCAGCTGAATTCCATGGTAAACGGCGCCTACCGCACCTATCTGCAGGACGCCGTGGTCACCATGCGGGACAACCGGTACTGTATTCCCGTGAAGGCAGAGTATAAGAGCCAGGTAAACGGCATGGTGCACGACCAGTCCGCCACCGGCTCCACTTTTTTTATCGAGCCGGCCGCGGTAGTCCATCTGAACAATCAGCTGAAGGAGCTGGAGCTTCAGGAGCAGGAGGAAATACAGCTTATCCTGGCCGCCCTGAGCGCGGAAGCCGCCTCCCACACCCGGGAGCTGTCCGAAAACCAGGCCGCCATGACCAGGCTGGATTTTATTTTTGCCAAGGCTAAGCTGGCGCTGGAGCAGAACGCTACCGAACCGCTTTTTAACCGGAAGCATATCCTGAACATCCGGAAGGGAAGGCACCCTCTCCTGGATCGGAAGAAGGTGGTCCCCATAGACATCCATCTGGGAAAGGACTTCGATCTGTTAGTTATCACCGGGCCCAACACCGGAGGAAAGACCGTGTCCCTAAAGACCGTGGGGCTCTTTACCCTGATGGGGCAGGCGGGCCTTCATATTCCCGCCCAGGATCGGTCGGAGCTCTCTGTTTTCACGGAGGTTTACGCGGACATCGGGGACGAGCAGAGCATCGAGCAGAGCTTATCCACCTTCTCCTCCCATATGAAAACTATTGTGCACATTTTAAATCACGCGGATGAACATTCCCTCTGCCTGTTTGACGAGCTGGGGGCCGGGACGGATCCCACGGAAGGCGCGGCACTGGCCATCGCCATTTTAAACGATCTGCACGGCCGGGGCATCCGCACGATGGCGACGACCCATTACAGCGAATTAAAGGTCTATGCCCTGTCCACCCCTGCGGTGGAAAATGCCTGCTGCGAATTCTGCGTGGAGACCCTGCAGCCCACCTATCGGCTGCTGATCGGTATTCCCGGAAAGAGCAACGCCTTCGCCATCTCCTCCAAGCTCGGTCTGCCGGACGCCATCATAGACGCCGCCAAAGAACAGATCAGCAAGGAGAACGAAAGCTTTGAGGACGTCATCTCCGATCTGGAGCAGAGCCGCGTCACCATCGAAAAAGAGCGCCAGGAGATCGCGGAATACAAGGAACGCATCCGCACCCTCCAGGAGCAGCTGCAGCACAAAACGGAGAAGCTTGACGAATCCCGGGATCGGATCCTCCGGGAGGCAAACGAAAAGGCGAAGGCCATCCTCCAGGAGGCCAAGGATGTGGCGGACGAGACGATCCGCGACTTTAACCGGATCGGCAGTGACGCCGACGTGCGGGAGCTGGAGAAAAAACGGCAGCGGGTACGGGAAAAGATCCAGGAAAAGAACGACCGCCTGTCTCTGAAGCCCGGCCGGGAGCCCTCCTCCCAGGCATCCATCGATCCGGCCAAGCTGAAAAAGGGGGAATCGGTGAAGATCCGTTCCATGGGCTTAAAGGGAACCGTCAGCACCCTCCCCGACGCCAAGGGCAATCTCTTCGTCCAGTGCGGTATCATGCGCACCCAGACCAATATCCGCGATCTGATCCTGATCCGGGAGGAGACCGTGACCGCTCCCTCTCTCCGGCGGACGGGGGGAAGCGGTATCAAGATGTCCAAGTCTCTGTCCGTCTCCACCGAGATCAATCTCCTGGGAAAGACCGTGGACGAGGCCATCCCGGAACTGGACAAATATCTGGACGACGCCTATCTGGCGCATCTCCCCAGCGTCCGGGTCGTGCACGGCAAGGGAACCGGGGCCCTCAGAAGCGCCGTCCACAATCACTTAAAGCGCCTGAAATATGTGAAGGAATTCCGTCTGGGCGAATACGGAGAAGGTGACGCGGGTGTCACAATCGTAACCTTTCAATAAGCTAATCTGTGCCGGAGCGTTCTCGCGCCGGAAGGGAGACTAATATGGTGAACAGACAAAGAGTCCTCATTGTGGACGATGACAACAATATTGCGGAGCTGATCTCCCTCTATCTGACCAAGGAGTGCTATGAGACCATGATCGTCAACGACGGCGAGTCCGCGGTGCCGGCGGTGAAAAGCTTCGCCCCGGATCTGATCCTGCTGGACATCATGCTGCCCGGCATCGACGGCTATCAGGTGTGCCGGGAGGTCCGGGCGAAATACAGTATTCCCATTATCATGCTCTCCGCAAAGGGGGAGGTCTTTGACAAGGTGCTGGGACTGGAGCTGGGGGCCGACGATTACATTGAGAAGCCTTTTGATTCCAAGGAGCTGGTCGCCCGGGCAAAGGCCGTTTTAAGGCGTTACAAGACCACCGCCAGCGCGCCGGAGGCGCCCTCGGAAAAGCTGGTGGAATACCCGGATCTCTCCATCAACCTGACCAATTACTCTGTAGTTTATATGGGCAAAACGGTGGATATGCCCCCGAAGGAGCTGGAGCTTTTATATTTCCTGGCCGCCTCCCCCAACCATGTCTTTACCAGAGAGCAGCTGCTCGACCAGATCTGGGGCTACGAGTACATCGGCGACACCCGCACGGTGGACGTCCACATCAAGCGTCTGCGGGAAAAGATCAAGGATCACGCAAATTGGAAGATCTCTACGATCTGGGGGATCGGCTACAAATTTGAGGTGATCAAATGAAAAGGACGCTCTACTTAAAATTTGTGCTGGCCTATTTTATTTTCGGCGTATTCGCGTTTATCATCATCACCACCTTTGTCCCCAGTATGACAAAGGAGCATCTGATCCGGGAGAAGGCGAAGGATCTCTATTCGGAGGCCACCCTGATCGCCAACACCTACGCCGGCGGACTTTACACCAGCGAGACCAGTCTGCAGACCGTGAAGATGCAGCTGGATTCCCTGGCGGTCTACTTAAACTCCTCCATCCGCATTATCAACCCCTCCGGGCGTCTGGTCCTGGACACCAACACCCCCCTGAACGTGCAGGACGTGGTGGTGATCCAGGACTTTGACCCCACGGTTACCAAGGGTTCTTATTATATTGTGGGGGATTTCTTTGGGAATTTTGACACGGATGTGCTGACCGTGCTGGCGCCTATCACCTCCAACTACAAGGTAAAAGGCTATGTGGCCATCCACAGCAATATGCTGGATATCGCGGCCTCCTGCAACAGTCTTTTAAATATCTCCTATATCACGCTGCTGATCGTGTTCCTGCTGTCCATGATCATCCTGATCTTTTTTACGGAGATCGTCTATGTTCCCCTCCGAAAAATCACCTATGCCACGGAGCAGTACGCCTCCGGCAATATGCACTATGAGTTTCAGGTGGACAGCGAGGACGAGATCGGCTATCTGGCCGCCTGTCTGAATTACATGGCCAGCGAGATCGCCCGCTCGGAGGACGACCAGAAAAAGTTTGTGGCCAACGTGTCCCACGATTTCCGCTCGCCCCTGACGTCCATCCGCGGTTACCTGGAGGCGATGCTGGACGGCACGATCCCGCCGGAAATGTATGAGAAATACCTGCGCATCGTACTGAACGAGACCGAACGCCTGACGAAGCTTACCAGCAGTCTGCTCACCCTAAACAATCTGAACACCCGGGGAATGTTTCTGGAACGGACGGACTTTGACATCAATCAGGTCATCCGCAGTACCGCCGCCTCCTTTGAGGGAACCTGTCGGCAGAAAGCGATCTCCATCGAGATGATCCTGACGGAGGACACCCTGTACGTAAACGCGGACATGGGAAAGATCCAGCAGGTGCTCTACAACCTGATCGATAACGCCATCAAGTTCAGCCACCACAATTCCGTCATCCGCATCGAAACCTCTGTGAAAAAAAGCAAGCTTTTTGTCTCCGTCAAGGATACCGGGATCGGCATCCCCAAAGAGGATCTGAAGCTGATCTGGGATCGTTTCTACAAATCCGATCTGTCCAGAGGAAAGGATAAGAAGGGAACCGGGCTCGGGCTCTCCATCGTAAAGGAGATCCTCAACGCCCACAACGAACACATCAACGTCATCAGCACTCCCGGGGAAGGGAGCGAATTTATCTTCTCCCTGCAGACCTCCGACCAAAACGACGCGGAATTATAAGACCATCTCCGACACCCGGTAAAGGTATTCCCTTCCCCGGCTGCCCACCTTTTCAAGCACCCCCAGAAAGGCCAGGACATGCACGGCGGACCGGGCCAGGGAGACCGGAATGTGCGCCGCCCCTGCAAACTCCTTCCCCGTGAAGGGCTCCTCCAGCTCATAGGGGACAAACTGCACATAGTCCTGAACGCAGCTAAGCTCCACCTCCTCCACCAGCTCTGTGGGGATCCGGTCAAATTTTCCGGCCCGCTTTTTCCGGTTCTTCCCGTAGCCGTTTAACAGCTTGTATTCCTCCATGTCCATCAGGATCAGGCGGATCTTCAAATGCGGATCCTTGAGAAACGCCTTGATATAATACAGCTCCTGAAAAATATGGTAGACCGTTCCCTTCTGGGGAGACTTCCTCCTCTCGCAGAGCTCTCCCGTCTCCGGGTCGATCCAGACGACCCACTTCTCCCTGGGAATGGGATAAACCACCGTCACCGGATACAGGGGGAGAAAGGCTTCCAGCTTCTCCTTCAGCCGATAAAACTGCCTGGTCTGGATCTCCGTGATCCGTCCCTCCCCATAGATGTCCGCCACATAATGTTCCAAGGGAACCTCATGCCGGTCCTCATCCGGCTCCAGATAATGCTTTAAAACAGCATGGACAGACTTTTCCGACAGGGTTCCGATCCCCAGTCTCTGTCTGTCCACTCCGATGATTTTATTCCTGGCCGCCGCAAAGGCGGCCTTTTGCTCTTTGGTCACGCTCATAATGATATATTATAGCGTTTTCGGCTCCAAAAGACAATCCCATTATTCCAATGCCAGTCCAATCAGCCGATCCGTCTGATCCGCCATAAACAGCGGAATATTCAGCACATCATCGTCCAGCCTCAAATTCTCCAGTGAGAACCGCACGCGGAGCTTGACCTGATCCGGAAACAGTTCCTTGAATTTCTTCAGGCTTTTGCCGGCGGTACTGACATTCGACTTGACCTCTATCGGGAAAAGATCATTCTCCCGCTGGATAAGAAAATCTACCTCATAGGGCGGATTATTCCGGCTCCAGTATCTGGGAACCACTTCAAACTGCGTAAGCAGGGTCTGCAGCACAAAATTCTCCGTCAGCGCCCCTTTAAACTCCGTGAACAGACGATTGCCTTCTCCGAAGGCCGTAGGCGACAGCTGCGCCAGACGGCGCAGCAGCCCCACATCCACCAGATAAATCTTAAATGCAGACAGGTCATCATAGGCAGCGATCGGCAGCCCGGGAGCCGTGCTGCGGTAAATTTTATGAACCAGCCTGGCATCTGCCAGCCACTGTAGGGCATCCTCATATTCCCGCGCCCGGGCCCCTTCTTTAACGACTCTGTAAAGAAATTTCTTATTCTCCCTTGCCAGTTGGGACGGTATGGACTTCCAGATCATAGAGATCTTGGGATACTCGCTGATATTGGGGTGCTTGGCAAAGTCACGCTCATAAGCGCTGATGATCCCGGACAGGGCTTCCTGCATCGCGGAGACATCCCTCGCTTCCGTCCACATGAGCACGGGTTCCGGCATCCCGCCTGTAACATAGTACATCTTCAGCTTCTCACAGAGCGGATTGAAAAAGGCATCCGGGATCGGCTCAATGGTATCCACGCTCTCCAGGTATTGCACCAGATTTTCATCGCCGTTGGCAAGCAGAAATTCCAGAAAAGTCATAGGATCGATCTGCAGGAAGTTGACCTTGCCCACCGGAAAGGAGGATGGCCTCGCCAGGGCAATCCCCAGCAGGGAGCCGGCACAGGCAACGTGATACTGTGGAGCATTTTCACAGAAATACTTCATGGAGTTGATCACTTTGGGGCAATCCTGAACTTCGTCAAAGATCACCAGCGTCTTTTCCGGCACAATCCTTTGGCCGCTGGCCAGCATGAGATTCTGCAGAATACGATCCACATCCTTTGTGGTCTCAAAAAACTGCCTGTATTCTTCATTTTCATCAAAGTTAAAGTAAGCTGTGTTCTCATAATAACGTCTGCCGAATTCTTTAAGAACCCATGTTTTTCCCACCTGACGCACACCCTTTAAGATCAGCGGTTTGCGGTAAGGCGAATTCTTCCAATCCAGCAGCTTATTTAAAATCCATCGCTCCATAGATACACCCTCTCACATTTTTATTGGATTTATTGTGTCCTATGATCACGTTTTTATTATAAGTTATGCGAACAAAAAAGACAATCCCCCTCAAGCGTTTTTCGATCCGCCCTACATCCCGAAATAGCGGAGGATCAGCATCGTCATATCCTCCTGGCCCTGCCGCGCGCCTCCCAGAAATTCCTGCACATCCTCCTGCATCAGCTTCAAAATATCTTTCAGCTCGTAGACCTGGCTCAGCGTCTGATTCAATCTCTGCTGCATATGCTCCTCGCTGTACTGCATCTTTTCTTCGTTCTCCGCGTCCGTCAGGCCCTTCGTATAGAAAAACAGCAGATCGCCCTGCGTCAGCTGCACCGACTGCTGCCAGTAGGGTACTCCCGCCATGCTTCCCAGCACAAAGCAGTCCTTCGTCGGCAGCGGCTCAAATTCCCCGCCGGCGTGCTTCAGCAGCGGCACGCGGTGTCCTCCGTTCACATAGGAAAAGACGCCCGTGGACAGATTCAGGATCCCCAGAAAGGCCGCTGTGGTCATCCCCTCGTTGCTCTCGCTGAACTGATTGTTGGTCTCTACGAAAACCTTCTCCGGCTCAAAACCAAGCCGGGCATAATTCTTGATGAGGGTGCGCGTGATCACCATCAGCAGCGCCGCCGGGATCCCGGTCCCGTTGATGTCGCCGATCACCAGCGCCAGATGATTTTTGTCCACCAGAAAGAAATCGTAGAAGTTGCCGCTCATGTTGCCGGCCACCTGCAGCGCCGCGTAAATATCAAACTCCGTCCGCTCCGGAAACGCCGGGAACTTGCTGGGGAGCATCCCGGCCTGAATGTTCTGAGCCACATTCATCTCCGCGGCGAACCGTTCCTTATCCGCCGTGGCCGCGTTCAGATTTTTCATATAGCTCACCAGCTTTAACGTCATTTCCTTCAGGCTTTCGCTCAAAAGCTGAACCTCGTCCCCCGTGCTGACGCAGGGATCCCGGAAGGAAAGCTGGGACGGCTCCGTTCCCTCGTTGCTCTGCCGGACGAAATCCTCCGCGCTGTCCGCCATGCGGACTACCGGCGCCACCACGCTGCGGTTGACCATGCGCAGCAGAAGCAGCAGGAAAAGGGTTCCCACGATCAGCGTACCGCACAGCACAAACAATATGTACTGGCGCACATCCTCATTGATCTCATTCATCAGAATGTCCACGCAGACCAGGACCTGTGTCTCCCCGTCCCTGCTTTTCAGCGGCAGCATCCCGGTCAGCACGAAACCGAATTCCGATGTGTTGTTGGAATAATAGGTTACCTGATCCTCCTCCTGGAGCGCCTTCTCAAACACCTCCGCCATCTCGCCGGAAAAACCCTCCCCGGACAGATCGCCCAGGGAAGCGATATCCGAAAATTCCTCCAGCTCCTCCGCCGTCACCGCGTTCCAGATATACCGGGCGTTATCCGTCTCCTGCGTGTTTAACGGCTGGATCACATACAAATACTCCACGTTGGACTGGCTTTTGATCCGGTCCAGCTGCTCCTGGGTCCGGTCATATGCCTCGGATTTTTCTCCGGTCCGGATACACTCCGCCATATCCTCCACATCAATGTGGCTGCCGGCGATCCGGATCATCGCCTCCACATACTGCTCATACCGCTCTACGATATTGTCGTAATACGTAAAAAATCCAAGCAGACCGAGGGTGAAGCTGATGATCAGCACAAAAGCTCCGCATATCGCCGTCACCTTACCGCTCAACCGTTTCCGCCTTTTCTCTCTCATATCATCCGCCGCCCCTTTCCTTTCACCGGTCCGCTCCTACCTCCTATTTTTTCTTCTTTTTCCCGTGAAAGATCAGCGCATAGAGCGCGTTCATGGCTCCGGAAACCGCCACAAAGCCGGCCAGTCCCGGCAGGGCGCTGGCTCCGCTCATAAGGGTGCCGAACAAGATCGGCCCCGCCGACTCTCCCACATTATCGGTCAGATTATAGATACCCATGGAGGCTTCCTCGCCGTATTTCTGCACGCCCTCCAGCTTCGTGAAATACGTCTGACGGACCGCGACTCCAAAGCTTCCCGAGAATCCCAGGATCAGCAGGACCACGATCAGCATGGGTACGGAGTTGTTGATTCCAAACAGCAGAAGCGCCGCGAAGGAAATCGCGCTGGACAGATAGACGCTCTTCATTCCAAACCGGCTGCTCATAAAGTTTGTCACAGAGACGCTCAGGTACACGCTGCACAGAGAGTTCAGCATCAGGAGCAGACACACGATGCTCTCACTGAATCCATGGGCATCCCCGTAGATCGG
>CANPWJ010000024.1 GCA_947584035.1 uncultured Acetatifactor sp.
ACACAAAGCGGGCGGAGAAACAAGCGTTCCTTGCCGCCGGATCTTTTCTTGCATTTTTCCCGGGAATGACATAAAATAAAAAAGTAATCACCAATCCATGAGAAAGGAGAATCGTTATGGACATCAAAGAAAAGATCAATGAGATGGTTGAGAAGGTCAAAGGCGACCCTTCCCTGATGGATCAGTTCCAGAAGGATCCCGTAAAGACTGTGGAAAAGATCTTGGGCGTGGATCTGCCGGACGATATTGTGAAAAAGGTGGCGGACGGCGTAAAAGCCAAGATCTCCGCAGATCAGGTTTCGGATATCGCCGGTTCCCTCAAAAAACTGTTCTGACAGGAGCCGCGCGATTTCCCGCGGTTGACAGCACGCCGTGGGATCCGCACCAATCGACCAAAAAGTCCCCTCATTTTTTCCCTTCCCCCAGCCGATATATACTATAATCAAAACTGGTAAACGGATTTACCAATCAAACCAACTGCCACCAAAGTCTGCACTTATCAGGGAGGATGATTGCATGAGCATGGGAATCGGGGGAAGCAATTCGAACGCCGGGAGGATCGTCCTGCGAAACCGGGACGGCTCCTACGCCGGCTCCATCAGTATCTCCAAACCGAAAACAAAGAAAAAAAGGAAGCGTCTGGACTATAATTTCTCACAGATCTCCGCGCAGATTATGCAGGCCAAGACCTCCGGCAGCGCCAGAAAGGTGATGTCCAGGGCACATATGATGCTCGTCTCCCTGCTCCGAAAAAGCGCTGCCAACATGGGCGACGACAGCGAGTACGACAGCTCCCTGCTGCGCCACGCCCTCCTTCATGCCCGGAAGATGGTGCGCATCGCCAAGAAACGGATGCAGCACCTGGAGCAGGAGGAGGCGATCGAGAAGAACCTCAGCCCCTATCTTCCGGATCCGGAAGAGGAGGCGGCGCAGGAGGAGATCGGCCAGGAGGAGGATGTGCAGGCGCTGTTGGAAATGAGCGAGGAAGAGCTGCGCCAACTGATGGAGGAACTGCAGAAGGCCATGCAGGAGGCCGAGGAGGAGCTGAGCGATTCCGAGATCGACTCCCTGCTCACAGACACGGCGCTGGAGCATATGGATGCCAATGACCTGGATACGCTGAAGAAAAAGCACCGCTCGGAAGAATTCCGGGCGATCACAGAGGCCAATTTGAGCTATCTGAAGGCATTGTTTGACCATCTGGAACAGGAAAAGCAAGCCACCGCCGACGCCATCGCCAACCAGGCCAACACCACCGGCGATTCCGCTCCGAGCTTTTCCTCCGCCCCGATTTCCGGCGTCTCTCTGGAGCTCGGCGGAGCCCAGATCCCGGTGAGTGGGGCAGCGCTGCCGGCCATGGTGGAGGGCGCCGCCATCGACACCATGGTGTAGCCGATCAAGCAATCCACGGCAACATTATGACAGAGATGTCACAACAGTAGCAGCACGGGCAGGACAATCTGCCGTTACAGCAGCCTCTTTTCCCGCTTTTGCGGCAGCGCCGGCAGGAAAAGAGGCTGCCGCCTACTGCGCGTGGAGGATCGCCTTCCACCGGGGCGAAAGGAAATCGTAGCCCAGCATCATCAGCATCCCGAACCCAAAGCTGATGGGGAAACACAGCATCACATAGGTGCCGTCAAAAAAGCGGGCGATCAGATAGGCGCTGGGGATCCGCACCGCCCACAGCATCAGAAGGTTTACCACCGTCGTGTACCGGATCAGGCCCACGCCGTTGACCATACAGATGATCCCGTTGAAAATGGCGTAAAGCCACTGTGACAGCAGCATGATCACCACATAACGGCTGGCATACATCAAAACCATCTCTCCCTTTGAGAAAAAGCGAAGGATCGGCATCCGGATGGAAATCATAAACAATCCCGCCGCCAGCGTAACCAGCCCGGAGACAATGGGGATCTTAAGGTGCCCCTGCCGCAGCCGCTCATAATTTTTCGCCCCGTAATTCTGTCCGGAAAACGTCGTGGCCGCCGAGGACAGAGCGGTGATCGCCACGTTGCTGAGCCCCGTGATCCTGCCCGCCACCGCCTGGCCCGCCATAAAGGTAGACCCCTGCGCGTTCACCAGGGTCTGCAGCGCCACATGCCCCATGGAATACAGGGAGTTGTTTAGTCCGATGGGAAGTCCGATGGACACAATATGCTTCAGCTCCCCTCCGTCAAACCCTCGGGGAAGGATCGGAAAGTCCGTCTCCGGGAACCGCCGGCGCAGATACCGGATGCTGACGAACCAGGAGAAGTACATGGCAATACTGGTGGACAGGGCCGCCCCTCCCACATCCATCGACAGCCCCGCCACAAACACCAGATCCAAAACAATGTTGGTGATACAGGACACTACCAGGAACCACAGCGACGCCTTGCTGTCTCCAAGCCCTCGCAGGATCCCGGCATTCATGTTATAACCGATATTTCCCAGAGAGCCCAGGAATACAATGCTCGTGTAGGTGACCGCCGCGTTCCAGGTATCCTCCGGCGCCCCCATGAAACGCAGGATGAGCGGCGCCGCAAAGATGCCCAACACACACAGCGGGATCCCGCAGACATAGACAAAGAATACGGCCGTGGCCGCGACCCTGCGCAGTCCTTCCCCGTCTCCCGCCCCGGCATACTGCGAGACCAGAATGGAGGCGCCGGTTCCGATCCCAAGAAAGATACAGAGCAGCATCTCCACCGGCTGCGCGCTGGTGCCGATGGCCGCCAGCGACGTGTCCCCACAGAACCGGCCCACGACCAGCGTGTCCACCGTGGTGTACAGCTGCTGCAGGACATTTCCCAGAATGATGGGAATGGCAAACAACAACACCTTTTTCATAATCGGGCCTGTGGTCATATCAATTTTCTGTTTCTGCTCCATACGATGTTCCGCCTTTCCCGTTTGACGATGGTTTTCCCTCCCGCACAGACCCCTGGGCGGATAGGCCTCCCAGATGCCATTCCGCCCACTGTTCTACCATCATATCACTTTGCCCTGACCTTCGCAAGTCCACAGACCTTAGCGGATACCGCGAACAGATCTTGACGGACACCGTGAACAGATCTTCACGGATACCACGAAAACAGGCCCAGGAAATTTTCGGCAAATAGCCTAAAAAAATAGCCTGAATATACGTTCTCCCCTTGAAGCCTTTGACAAATAGTGCTATAATCAAAGACACAAAACGATAAAGCTATGTGCAATAGTGACAATTCCCGCGGCATCTTGGGTAAGGCATCATCGACAAAATAAGATCCTAAAAAAGAAAGGAGGGATAGATATGTACGAGAAACCGATCGTTCTCCCGGTTGAGGAAACAGCGGAGGGGATCTACATGGCCAGCGGTCAGGTAAACGGCGATTCCAGCGATACCACGGATGGTGCTCTGAAGTGCGACAGCATCTACATGAAGGGTGTATGGCAGGCACCGGATTATTCCGACTGGGCTGGCGGCACCAGAGGCTACAAGCAGCAGTTTGCCTGTCTTGGATGCCCCGCTAACACCGACAATGGCTGCGGCCTCCTGACCCACTATATAGAGTCCGGAGAAGCGGCCTCCTACGATGTGGACAACGGCAACCGGAAGCCCACTTGGGAGAAGAAGGGATATGGCCCTGACGACGTTGTCACCGATTGGGCTATGTAATCGGACGGCCTGTCAGCTCCTCCGGCTCAGCGCCGTAGAGCATCCCTAGGCAGCAAAAAGCCTTCCGGCAGATCGGATCTTCCGACCTGCCGGAAGGCTTTTATTTTTCTTCCTACGCCTGGAACGCGGACAGGCGGTTCTCGTCGAGTTTCCTGGTAATGTCCATGATGCGTCTGAAATCGCCGATCAGCTCCTCCGACAGCTTTCTTGCCTCCCGCACCTTCTGTGCCGCCCCGCTGGAATCTCCGCGCTGGATCGCGTCGATCACGCTGCGGCCGTACCCGTGGAAGCGGCGGTGCTTGTCGCCCAGCCCGGCCCAGAGCTCGGATATCTCCCGGTTGGCCGGCTTCATGGCATAATAGAAATGTCCGAAGGCGCACTTGGTATCATCCAGCTGCAGGGGCGTACAGGTCTGCTCCGCAACCATTTTTTCCAGCGTGCCCAGCCATTTTTGATGGGCCTCCACCGCGCTTTGGACCGTATTCAAAAATACCTGGTTGTCCAGCATATAAAACACATCGTTCACCATACCGCCCATCTTCTTGGCGGTGTCGTCCAGCTCCTTCTCCACCTCTTCCACCGGCCGGATGCTGACCTGCAGATCCGAAGCCACATGCCCCATCGCCGCCGCCTGTTCCTCCAGGCTCACGCAGTCGTCTCCCAGCTCGCTCATCTGGCTCTGCACATCCGTCACCGCGCTGAAGATCTCCTGGCCGGAGGCTGCGATCGTAGTCACATTCTCCAGGATCGCCGCCAGATTGCTCTCGTTGGACTGATTGATCTCCAGCACCTTGCCGAGGTTTTGCTGCATCTCACCCAGCTCCGTCACCGTCTTTTCCAGGCTCTCACAGCTCATCCGGGATGCCTCCCCGATGCGGCTCACCAGCTCGTCCATGTTGGCCGTGAGCTGCTTGGTCTCGTCTGCCAGTCCCCGGATCTGCTGCGCCACCACGGCAAAGCCCCGTCCGGACTCCCCCGCCCGGGCCGCCTCAATGGAGGCGTTCAGCGCCAGCATATTGGTCTGGGCAGAGATGGAATTGATCCCCTGAATCACCTCGTTCATATTGTTGAGCACACTCATCAGCTGCTCCATATCCTGCTTCATCTCATTGGAGTTGCGGATGGTGTCCTCCGATTCCGCCACAATATCCTGCAGCTCCGCCGCCCCCGCGCTCATCTGCTCCTTCATCTCGGAAGCGGTCTCGGAGATATGGATGGCATTCTCCGTAAAGCTCTCCTGGGCAGACACCACCTCCGCCATATTTTCCCCGGTCCGGTGCGCGGCGGACACCACCTTCTCCGCCACCTTCTGCACACCGTCGCTGATGCCGGAAAGACGCCTGGTACAGTTATGCAGAGACAGATCCAGCGCGCTGATCTTCATCACAGAAGAAAGCACCCCCTGCACCAGTCCGTTAAACTCCGCCCGGCCCTGCTTCAGGCGCTGCTGCATCTGTACCGCCTCCGGCTCCTGGACTCCCTCCAGGGGAACCATCCTGCTGATACGGTAAAGTATCTTTTTTTCTCTCATGTCAACCCTCTCCTCTTTTTCCGCGATCTTCGGCAAATGCTCCGCTTTTATGTGATCGGCCTCCGTTCGGCTGCCGTCCTGCACCGAATTTATTATAGCACACAAATCCTCCGTATACCACAGGTTTCCACCTTAAATGAGCGCCGTGCTGAAATACCGCTCGGCCCGGTCCGCAGCTTCCCGCTCCGCTCCGCGTCCTCGATCATATTCAGGGCGATCCGGTCCTTAATGCTCCCGCCGGGGTTCAGAAACTCCGCCTTCGCAAAGATGCTCCGCCCCGTGGTCTGCTCCGGACGAGGTGCCGTTCACTCCTTTACTGCCCTTCCCGGTACCACCTAAACCCGTTTCTTCCGTTCTCCTTCACCAGGTACAGGGCGCTGTCTGCCCGCTCCTCCAGGCTCTTCCGATCGCCCGCATCCTTCGGATACACCGCCGCGCCGCAGCTGAACGTGAGGACAAAGTCGCCGCACGCCTCCTCGTCGTCGCAGGGCCGGACCTCTGCCGCCTTCTTCTGGAGCAGCTCCAGCTGGCTCCTCGCCGAAGATTTCCCGCAGGGCGGACGCAAACCCGGTCAGGATCCGATCCCCCGCTTCGTGTCCAAACCGGTCGTTGACATGCTTGAAATTGTCCACGTCGATAAACAGCAGGGAAGCCTCATTTTTGAGCGTTTTCCCGAGATATCCCAGGTACTGGTCGGCGGTAAAGTCGAACGCCCTTCTGTTCAGGGCGGACGTCAGGGGATCCTGGATGGAAAGGTTTTCAAGCACCTTCTTTTCCCGGGCCTCCCGCCTGTGGGACACCAGAAACAGGCCGACGGTGACGATCAGTAGAAACCCTACGAATACAGCCACCCTGACCCGAAACTGCTGAATCGCCGTGGAGAGCGAGACGCTGGGGATCCTTACCACCACGTACCAGCCGTGCATACAGTCGATCCGGGAATACACCTGCGTATAGCTCTCGCCGCCGAGCCGGTAGGTAAGGCCTGCCGCCGCTTCGCCGGCATCCATCTTATCCTTCCAGGCGGCGTAATCCTCCCCATAGCCGGAATGGATGAGCTCCCCAAACAGGATCTTCGCATTGTCCCATACGCCTATGGAATATGGGTTGGGGCCGGCGCACTGTATGATATTGTCCGACGCCGCCTCCATCAGCCATATTTCCACGTCATCCGTCAGGACCTCGGTGTACGCCATGCGCTGTATTTCCTCCAGTGGATAGGTCAGGAACAGATAGCCCCTGCTGCCCTCTCCGTAGGTAAAGTCCACAAACATCGTAAACACGGGCTGCCCCGTCTTTCCCGACCGATACGGCGCCGAGACCGACACCGGATCCGCAAGCCTGGCGGTCTCCAAAAGCCCCCATTTTTCAAATTCGCTCTGCTCCGTAGGCGTGGCATAGATACGGCCCTCTTCATCGATCAGTCCCAGGCTCACATACTCGCTGCCGCCGTCGTTTTGGAGCAGCTGGCCATACAGCGCCTGAAGGTCGTCGGGAGCCTGTGCCGACAGCATCGCGGCCATGTTCTCCGCCAGCCCGGTCATGTGGCTGATCGAGCTCTCCAGCTTCTCCGTCACCAGACTGCACACATCGCTCATAAGCTTCTGATTGTTTTTCCGGATCAGGCTGTTAAAGCTGACCAGCAGCAGACCGATCCCCAGGTCGCAGATCACCAGATACAGGATCAGCGTTTTGAGGAAGGAAAAATGTTTGCTGATCTCCTTTGGTATATTTATATTCTTTCGCGTATTCATAAATCACCTCAGTTGTGTTTCAGCGCCTCCTGCACCTCCGGCTGACCGATCGTATCGCTGTTGACCACTATGACCCCCATGTCCACGAACTTCACGGGGGCAGTCTCCCCGTCCAGACGCTTCAGGGCCGCTTCGATGCCGGCATAGCTCATCTCATACTGCTTTTGCAGAATGGTAGAGGCCCGGTACGTATCGTCCTGGATCAGCGCGGCTATATCGTCGGAATAGTCGAACCCGACCACCACGATGTCCCTGCGCTCCTGCTCCCTGACCACCCGGGCAAAGCCCCTTGTGGAGCTGTTGTTGGTGCCGAATAGCCCGCGCAGGTTGGGATATTCCAGCAGCTCCTCCGCGCACTCCACGGCCTTGTCCAGGTAGCCGTCGTTGCACTTTATGTCGGGGATCACCTCCCAGGACTCCGGAGCGTTTTTGCTCCAATATTTGAAGAAGCCGGCCAGCCGCTCGCTGATGGTCTGGGAGGAGGCAGCCCCCAGCTGCAGACCGATCTGCAGACTGTCGCTGTCCGACGCGCCGCTTTTTTTCAGCTGCGCGATCATCTCCTGCGCCGCCTGCTGCCCGGCCATGAGATTGTCGGTCATATAACACACATCGTAGCTGTCGGTATTGGCCATGGTATCCAAAAGCACGACCGCCAGCTCCCTGCCACCGGATTGATAGAGCTCATCGATCTTTTCCGAGAGCAGCACCGAATCGTCCGGCGCCAGCAGGATCGCGTCCGCCCCCGCTTCCACGGCGGCATCCAGCAGCCGCTCCTGCCCCTTCCAGTCGGTCTCCACATAGGTCCCGCTGAAATAGACGTTGCAGTCAAAGGCATCTCCGCCGGCCTTCGCCCCGTCGATCATCACCTGCCAGTAACTGCTGTCCAGATTTTTTACGATCAGATAAATATTTCTGCGCCCATCCACCGTCTCGTTCAAGGGTTCAAAGTCGGGTGCAGACCGGGAGGCCTGTCCCCCGCCGGTCTCATCCTGCCCTCTTTCCTGACACCCAAGCAGGGATAAGCCCAAAAGCATACTGATCAGCACCGCCGCCATCCGTTTCATTTCGGCCCGCTCTTTCAACCGTCCCGGAGCCGTAGTATGTGCGGGGTTATGCCCGGGAAGCGCTGCAGGTAAAATAGAGGATCTGATACTTTTCCGCGAGCTTCTGGAGAAAGTCCATGCCGGCGGCTACCTTCCGGTCATCCAGGTCGGCAAACGGATCATCCAGGATGAGGGGCGGCTCCTCCTCCGGATACATAGCGTCCACAAGCGCTACCCGCAGACATATTCCGATCAGATCTCTGTACCCGGAGCTGAGGGTATTGGTATCGCGCTGTTTCCCCCATTCCTCCACCGTAACCGCGGTGTTCGCATCCACGTGAAAGCGGGCCGCATCCTGGCCGGAAATCATCTCATAATAGCGGCGAAAGCCCTGAAAAATGGGATCGGCATACCGGGCGGTCATAACCTCCTTTGCCTGCTCCAATTTTTTCCTGGCCATGCTGACACACTGGTATTTTTTCTCCTCCTGGGCCTGTGTGCCCTTCAGCTCCTCCAGCCTTCTGCTGTTCTCCTCCCACGCGTCATACTCTTCCTGAAGATTTTCCAGCGTCTTATTATAGCTGCTGATATTTTTTTGAAGCGTTTCCCGGTCGTCTGTGAGCTGCTGGAGCTGCTGATTCAGCTCCTCCAGTGTTGGAAGCGGTTCCTCTGCCTCGCTCTCCCTCCACGCAGAGATCGGATGGGCGGCTTCAAATTGCTCCAGCTCCTTCCCCGCCTCCGCCAGGGCGCTCACCGCATTCTGGTAACGCGCCACACAATCCCGGATATCATTTAGCTGTGAAGCGACATTGTCCGACGCCTCATAACCGTATTCCCGCAAAAACGAAAGCAGCCTCTCCTGAAGCTCCCGGTAATCCGCCTCCGCCTTTTGGAAATGGTTCTGCTTTTCCTTTAAGGCACTGTACTTTTTTGCCCGCTCTTTGAGCAGATACAGATCCTCCACAAAACGGGAATCGGCTGACGCCATTCCATAGCGGCCGAGAAAAGCCATGACCGTCCGCCGCAGGGTCTCCATATCGCGTTCCTTCGTGTGGTCCAGCGATCTCTGATGTTTTTTCTTTAAGGAAGCATACTCCACCGATTCCTCCAGGATTTCCTGCAGCACACCGGACGCGGTATTCTCGTCGAAGCATCTGCCATGCCCCGTCAGATAGCCCGCCACCTCTTCCTCTGTCCTGGCCACATATTCCTCATCCGCCTGAATCTCCCGGCACAGCTGTTCATACTCTAGGGACACGGCCGGCTGCTCCGGCTCCGCTTTCTTCCCGGCCATTCCGCCGATCACGGCGAGCACCACCCCCACAGCCGCCACCGGAATGCCCGCTGCGGGCGAGAGGAGGAGCGCGGCGAGCACCCCGGCGGCCGCAAGAACGATCCCGATCAGCAAAAGAGGGGAGCGCTTTTGGGAGCGCCTGGGGCTCTGCGACGCCATGGATGCCCTTAACGCCATAAGCGCCGCCTGTTTCGATGGCAGAACGGCTTTCTTTGTATTTCTGGTATTCCACTTCCCAATGACAGAAGCCGCGCTTTCCTGGTCATCCGCAAAATACGGCTCCAGCTCCGCAAGCCTTTGCCTTTCGGCAGGGCTCATCTGTCCGGCCATATGCTCCTGACTCATGGTTTTCAGCGCCTCCGCATCCTGAAGCATTTCCGCAAGCTCCGTGTCGGAGGGCGTCCCCCGCGCAAACGTATCCTCCAGGGAAGCAAGCTCGTCCTCCTCCGCCTGGCTGACACGATACAGCTCCACCCGATCATACGCCCGGTCCCTATCGTTACATTCCAACAGCTTCTTTTTCACGTCCTCCAGGGCCGGAATCGCCCCGGGGAATTTCTGCTCGTGCGCCCGCTTTTCTTCCTGTCTTTTATCGACGGCCCTTTTCAGCCTTTCCCATTCCGACCGTTTGGCCATGACCGACTGCTGTTTGGAAACCTTTTGCTGGGTTTCCGCAATTTCCCGGATCTGCCGCTTCCGCTCCTCATAAACGGCTTCCTCGCCATGCAGCTTCTCCTGGTACTGCTCTATGCTGTCCGGGATCCCCTTCCCGCCCTGTACGATCCGCTCATAGGCGGCGATCTCCTCGCGCCTTTTGGAGATCGTGCCTGTAGCGCGCTTCGGGTTCAGCCGGTTGATCAGATCGGTAAGCCTTGCGGTGGCCGTCTCAAAATTATTCAGATCATTGGAGTGATCCGCAAGCTGCCCGATCTTCGCATGGATGTCATCCGTCGGGGCGGTTTCGCACTGGTTCTGCTCGATAAAAACCGTCCTTAAAAAAGACGCCCGGTTGATCTTAAAAATTTCCTCCCCGATCTTCGCGGTATATTCTTTCACCGGAAGGTTTGTGTCCGCATCCCGAAGCTCAAACTCGTCATTTGCCTCCTTATCCTGAAAGATTCTGGAGATCAAATACCTTTTCCCCCGCATCTCAAACACCAGCTGTCCGCCAAAGACACCTCCCTGCCACGGCTGATATCGCTTCCGCTCATTTTCCTCGATATTTCTCTTCCGGTCCCCCTCCAGCCCATAAAACATCGCCCGGATAAACGCTGCCAGGGTGCTCTTTCCCCAGCCGTTCTCCTCGCAGATCTTATTGGCTCCCCCGCAAAAATCCAGGGAATAATCATGGAGCTTTCCGAAATTTTCTATATGGCAGGATACGATCTTCAAAGCTATTGCACCTCCTCTCCGGTAATGGCCTGCAGCCCATACCGGATGATCCGCTTTTTATCTTCTTCCGGGATGGACGCATCCCCCATTACCTGGCGCACAAACTCGCCCTTCAGAGACTCATCCAGCAGGTAATCGGCCACATCCATCTTAAGCCGCGTCTCATCATAAACCTTCACATAATAAAAGCGTTGTCGGAAGCGGGCCTGAAAATATGCGACATCCTTTTCACACGCGACATCCACAAACCCCTTCAGTACGATCTTGACCAATCCCTCCGCGTCACATCCCGCCTTCTGTAGGGCCAGTACCGCCTTCGATATCATCTCCACCGTGGTCTGGCAATCTGTCACATCCACATCCACCGTATAGAGCCTTCGCTGCGCAAACGGGACAAATTCCAGCGTATACGTTCCCGCTTCCTCCTCTATATCGAGCACCACAAAGCCGTGTTCCCCGCACTCGTCAAAGCCTCTTCCCTCCAGACATCCCGCATAGCACCAGGTTCCTCTTGCATCCAGCTTCTCCACTTTGTGCGCGTGAACGTGCCCCAGCGCCAGATAATCGATTCCTTTATTTCGGAGCGCTTTGAGCTGAATGATCTCCGCCCTGTCCCTGGCGGCACTTTGGGACTCCTGCCCATGGAGCATCACGATATTAAATTTTTCCGGATCCAGCACCAGCGACCGGTAAGCCGATTCCGCAGCTTCGTCCGACCATTCCATTCCGGAGATAACGATCTTTCCTCCCGCTTCTTCATAGGAGGTCCATCCGGAAGCAAACATTTTCAAATTCTCCGGCAGCTCCTCCAGGCCCGAAAGGAAATTGTCATTATCATGGTTCCCCCTCAGATAATAGAAGGTGATGCCGGGATGTCCGGCGATATTATGTAGAACGACATTCCGGGCGGTTGCGGAAATATTCTTTACGTCAAACAGATCCCCGGCGATCAGAATGGCCGCGATCTGATGTTCGGCAGCGTACTGGATCATGCGCTCAAAGGTGTGCAGTATTTCCCCTTTTCTCTCTTTTGCCCTTTCCTTATCCAGGTTGGTGTCCATCTTAGAATCCAAATGTAAATCCGCACAATGTATCAGTCTCATCCCTATCCACCCTTTTGTCAAACACATCTTTTAATCTGCCGAACCGCTCTTAGCTAAAATTATAGCACTGTTCGGGCACATCGGAAACACTTTATATTTTTTTGCACAAATGTATTGACTTCCACGTAACGTGATGCGGTATGCTGTTCTCACAGGAAAGAAAGAGAAAGGAGCGGATCCAAATGAGAACCACAAGCCAGGTCGCAGAATTAACCGGCATAAGCACCCGCACATTACAATATTACGACGAGATCGGCCTGTTAAAGCCAAGCAAGATAACCGGGGCCGGCTATCGCCTGTACGATGACGAAGCATTACAAACGCTGCAGCAAATACTGTTTTTTAAGGAATTGGGATTCCCGCTGAAGGAAATCAAAGAGATCCTGCAAACACCCGATTTTGACAGAATTGCCGCCTTCAAAAAGCAAAAGGAGCTGCTTGTCCTAAAGCGCAATCGGACGGACCGACTGATCCAGCTTCTCAGCCGCCTGGAGAAAGGGGAACCATGTATGAGCTTTCAGGAATTTGACCTGTCGGACTACATCGCCGCACTGGAGGATTTTAAACACAACAGCGCCGATGATGTGATCCAATACTTTGGAAGTGCGGAAAACTTCGATCTGGTTATTCAAAGAGTCAAAGAGGAGGAAGCAACTATAGCGAAGCTTGCCATCCAGCAATTTGGAAGTGTTGCAGAATTCACGGAAGCCATGAAGCATAATTTAGAGCATTTCTCTGAGTTTATGGAAACACACTTCACGGAAGAGGTAAAGGCGGTCGGGAAACAGGCTGATCTACTGTATGGCAGACTAACCGCCGATCTGTCGGAGGAGGTTTCCTCCCCCAGGGTACAGGGAATCGTACACGAGCTGCTGCAGGTTATTGCGGAAAACTGCGCCGATGATCCCCCGGATGAGCCTATCCCTGCCCTGATCGACGTATATTCCAGCGATTACATCAAAAGCATAACGGACAAACAACATGGAAAGGGGGCCTCTGACTATATCGTAAAAGCGCTGCGCTATTACTCGGAGCATAACGCTGGCGAAAACAGGTAGGGCTATTATTTTGGCTCAAAGATTTTTGAGCTTCTCGATCAGGTCCCTGTCAGCCGGGAGCCAGTCCACACTGTCTAAATCCTCCCGGGGCAGCCACCTGGCTGCTTCATGTTCCTTTAAGACCAGATTCCCAGACTTGACCGTGCACCAAAAACAGTGCATGGTCAAGTGAAAGGCAGGGTAATCGTACTCTACTGTCTCAAACAAATCCCCAACGGCGATCTCCGTGTCCAGTTCTTCCCGGATCTCACGCGCAAGCGCCTGCTCCGGCGTCTCTCCCGCCTCCATCTTGCCGCCCGGGAATTCCCAGCCATCCTTAAATTCTCCGTAACCGCGCTGGGTAGCGAAAATCCTGTTATGATCCGTGATAATAGCGGCAACGACTTCTATTCTTTTTTTGGAAGTTTGCATGGATATGAAATCCTTTCTGCGCGGCCTTTTCCGTCACTTTTTTTGATGTTCGGGCATATTTTTCATATGAATACCTGATCGGCCTCATCCTGCTTACATAAATTTTCCTACTTGGCAAAATCCAATTTCTTTTAATGCCTTTTCATATTGTAAATACTCAACTCTATTCTTCTTTAATCCCTCTACTAGAAGTTTCGTTGGCTCACTCCTCTTATTTTTTCCCTCATCAACAATGTACTTTAATCCTACTGAAATGGCGCCAGCTACCGCAGACAATCCAATTGTATCAAGTGAAAAACCTTGCGCTGTATTCAAAATCCCACCAATTACGGTACTGTCAAAAATAAAATCCATAATGACTTTCTTCACATCCTTTTTAGGCTTTGACAGCATATAGCTTAATGGTTCAATCACTTTTTCTACAACTAAAGACTTTAATTTTTCATCACGTAAATCCACCTCATCATTTTTATAAAATATACTTGTTTCGATTATTTCTTTGCAGATATTTTTTAACCCTAGTATAGCATCCCCTTGTTTTTCAACCGTGCGTGCAATATATTCTGTTTTTGTCCTGGAATCACATTTCCCAAAAATAGGAGATATAATTTCTGTAAATAATCTATGTATATCGGGGTCAATGCTATCAATATTTTTCGTTTCCCTCTCTTTCTGCTGCCCCCCAAAATATTCTATCAAAAACGGATACCAACTATGGTTATAAACAAGATAATTCACATTTTCACCACAGAATACATTATTCATCCTGTTTGTTATCACAGCCGCAAGCAGCTCAAAAATTGTCTCCTGATTACTAAAATTTGTTTCTAAATATTCTTTAACGAAATCGAATCCACCTTCAAAATATACTTCAAGAAAAATATGTGAAAACAATTCCCGTGTCAAAAAATTCAAATCATCCGCTGATCTCGAAAAAATTTCCAACAATCTTGGATTATCAGATAATTTTTTACGGCATTCTGAAATAGCATTTGTATCCCTCGCATATGTTGCACTTATTTTTAAAATTCTATGTTCCAACGGCTCCAAAATTTTTGAACATTCCACAGCTTGTTTGGAACATTCAAAATATTTGTCCGGCATTTCCCATATAACGCGTGGAAGGGCAATATTTCGCTCAGAACAATATCGAGGAAATTCTATTACATTTTCCCATTCATTTTGACTAATCCCAGTAGGCATAAAATATGTTAAATTTCCATGATAAAAAATATCTGCCGCATAAGGTAATGTGTCATAACAAAGGTAATTGGGACACACAATATTTAAATTACGTTTCACACGAATCCTCCAAACAATAAATTGTTCAAATCCTTTGCCATACATAATGACTCTGGCATATTCACATATGGACAATTGATATGCTAAATTATATCATTTCCTCTTCTCCTTGCTTCTTCTAACAGTTGGGGTTGAATTTCCGGATATGTCCAATGAATCGGCAGTTCCTCCATCATTGCGATTTTTTCAATTTCACTGTGAAGCTCTTTTTCAAATGTATGTATATCTGCAAAGAATAATTTCCCAAAAGTCTCCATTCCATCGAAATGATCTGGTGCAGCCACAGAATATATACAAATGGGAGTAATATCAAAAGTTATTGCTCCTGTTTCTTCATATAGTTCTCGTTTGGCTGTTTCAAGAATATCCTCACCATCTTCTCTATGTCCTCCAGGCACCTCCCATGTATTCCTTTCCCTGTGCTTGCAAAATACCCATTTCCCATGATGTCTGGCAATTATAACTGCAAACTTGAGCATGGAATCATCCATAGTATCATAAAAATTCACTTTCGTCATATAATGCTCCTTGTTCGATTTCATCTATTTTCTCATCCGTATTGCTCTCACAAATAGAGCCACCGGCAAATCTTTTGCGTCTGATAATTCCCATTAAACATCCCTTTCTAAACAGGAAACCGAAAATTATCCATTTAAGACTTCCATTACTTTTTCATATTTATTCTGATAGTGTTGCTTGCTTTTTGTAGATAATTTCTGAAAACTTCTTGCCAATTTATTCTTTACAAACTCCTTCCCCTCTTCAATCCCCATTTCTTTTTGAACGTAGGCCAAATACAACAAACTGGGAACACTATCAAAATGTGAAATTGCATCCGCGTCAGCAACACACAATTCTTCAAGACTATTTTTCTCTAAATTTATACTACCCCTATGATTTTTTATGCACTCTTGTACCAAACGGGTTTTTTGGCTATCGTAACCATATTCCTTTAGCATGCTGTATGCCATTTCTGCCCCATGTATATGATGTAAATCATAGAAACTATAATCGGTAATGGAAGCAATATCGTGTAACCAAGCCGCAATCAAAACAACTTCTTTATCTGCTCCATATTTTTCTGCCAAAATTTCTGCATTTTTTACTACTGCAACAATATGATAATAACATCCCATTCCAAATTTATTTGTTTCTCTTTGACATCTATCATATATTTCCTTCTGTAAATTGCATAAAATATCGCTTCGCATATTTTTACCTCTGTAACTACTAACTTTTAGTTTTGATTGTACCAAGCCGCTAGCGCGGCGGCTAGCCCCAATTACATTTTTCCACCACTTTTTCAAAAAAAGTAGCAGCTTT
>CANPWJ010000025.1 GCA_947584035.1 uncultured Acetatifactor sp.
CAGACGGGCCGCCTGGGGAGCGCCTCCTGAGGAAGCGGTCTCCAAGCTCCCGCCGGGCTCCCTCTGCCTTTCGGTCCGCACCGGGGAACAGCTGCGGGCGCTTTGGGAGGAGCAACAGCGGCCTGGGAAGGGCTTCGCCCGCGCTTATGTGGACGGGGATCTCTTTTTCCCGGATGGGAACCTTTCCGCGCCGGAGCGGGAGGGAGCGGAGGACGGTGCGCTCTCGGTCTGTCAAAGGCTGGCCGAAACGTGCCAGGTCGTTCTCTCGCTCCCCTTTGTCCTCCGCGGGAGGGACGGGCGGTTTCTGGAGCTTCTCGCCGGGCTGCTTTCCCGGTATCCGGACGTGTTCTGCGGGGTGCAGGTCCGCTCTCTGGACGGGCTGGGATGGTGCAGGTCCCTCCGGCAGGATCCCAGCCGGAGGTTTGCGGGAAAAATCTTTGCGGACGCCGGCTTCTATTTCTGGAACCGGGAGACGGTGCGGGCCTTCGCGGAGGTGATCGACGGTTTTTGTCTGCCCTATGAGCTGAACGCTTCCGAGCAGAGCTGCCTGACGGACGGCCCGATCCCCTGTGAGAAGGTGGTCTACGGGCATCTTCCCATGATGATCTCCGCCAACTGTGTGGCGAAAACCATGGGAAGGTGCGGGGAAGAGAAGGGACAGCGGCATCTGTTCCCGCGGGTCTTTCTGATCGACCGCTGTCAAAAGCGTTTTCCGGTGGAAGCGGACTGCCTCCACTGTTATAATATTATCTATAACTGTGTGCCGCTCTCCCTGCACGGAGAGCTCGGCCGGTGGAAGGACCGGGTCCCGTTCCGCGTGGACTTGACCGTGGAGGGACGGACGGAGAGCGGGAGGATCTTGGCGTATTTCCGGGAGCTGGCCGCGAAGGGTTATCCCAAGCCGGGCAGAGATTCGGATGTTCCGCCTCTGTTTTCGGGGAACGGCTCCTACACCACCGGGCATGAGAAGCGGGGAGCAGAATAACTTAGAGGGTGTGTCGGATGCAGGAATATTTCATCGAGTTATCCAAATATTTTATCACGTTTTTTATGGTGCTGTACACGGCTGCAGGCTTCTATGTGTTCCGCTATCGGGAGGAGAGTGCCCGCCGCACGGTCTATCTGGTGCAGAGCGGGATGATGTTTGCGGTCCAGGCGCTCTGTTTTTTGACGCTGGCGCTGGACAGCGGGGACATTCAGTATCTGTTCTTCTTTGCCTTTGTACAGATCTTCATGTTTGCCGCGGTGATGATGGTAACCCTGATCTATGAGCGGGCGAACCGGCTCCTTTTAAACAATATGTGTATGCTTTTGGGCGTCGGCTTCTGCATGATCTCCCGCATGTCCTTCCAGCGGGCGATCCGGCAGTACGTGATCGTTCTGGTCTCCCTGACGATCTCGTACCTGATCGGGCGGATCCGCTTTTTCAAAAAGCTTACGTGGGCCTACGCGGCCGCCGGGATCGTCCTGCTCAGTATCGTGCTCATCCTGGGGGAGGTAAGCCGCGGCTCCAAGATCTCCTTTACTGTGGGTGGCGTGACCTTTCAGCCCTCCGAATTTGTGAAGATCCTGTTTTTATTCTTCCTGGCGGCGGCGCTGTGGGAGGATGTATCCTTGGGGCGGATCGCCCTGACGGCGCTGATCGCCGGGATCCATGTGGTGATCCTGGTGGTGTCCAAGGATCTGGGGAGCGCGCTGATCTTTTTCAGCTGCTTTGTGCTGGTGGTGTTTATTGCCAGCCGGAACTATCTCTATCTGCTGGGGGGACTGTGCGGCGGCAGCGCGGCGGCGGTGGCGGCCTATTTCCTCTTCAGCCATGTGCAGAACCGGGTGCTTGCGTGGCGGGATCCCTGGACTTATATTGACAAGCAGGGCTATCAGATCGCCCACTCCCTCTTTGCCGTGAGCGGCGGCGGATGGTTTGGCATGGGGCTTTTGCGGGGAGATCCCAGCGCGATCCCGCTGGTGGAGGCGGATTTTATCTTTTCCTCTGTGTGTGAGGAGCTCGGCGTGATCTTCGGGATCTGTGTGATCCTGGTGTGTGTCAGCAGCTTTGTGATGATCATGGAGATCGCGCTGCGCATCCATGACCGATTTTATCAGATGATCGTCTATGGGATCGGCGTCATGTATATTTTTCAGATCTTCCTGACGGTGGGAGGCGGCATCAAATTTATCCCCATGACCGGGGTGACGCTTCCGTTTGTCAGCTACGGCGGGAGCTCCTGTATGACGTCCATGATCATGTTTTTCATTATCCAGGGGATCTATATCCGGCTGCAGCAGGCGGAGGGCAGGGCCCAAAGGCCGCCTTCCCGCGCGCGGAAAGATCCGCCTTCCGGGGCAAAACGGACGGTAAAAACCAATGCAAGGGAAGATCGGAGAGAAAATGGCTAGACGGGAACAGGAGCGCATGGGCGAAAAGCGCACGGGCGAAAAGCGCGCGGAGCAAAAGCGCATGGAACAACAAAAAAAGGCTGTGGGAGCCGGCCCTAAGGGCGTGAAAGGGCTTTCCACCTCCAGGGGCCGCTATGGGAATCGGCGGGAGATCTTTCTGACCACAGGGGTCTTTCTGGCTCTCTTTCTGGCGGTGATCGTCTACCTGGGACATTTTGTGGCGACCAGCGAACAGGAGATGATGAACAACAGCTATAATCCGAGACAGCAGATCTTACTGTCCCGCAATTACCGGGGGCGGATCCTGTCCAGGGACGGGGAGGTCCTGGCCGAGACCGTGCAGGACGCCAGCCAGAAGGAATACCGGAATTATCCCTACGGCAGCCTGTTCTCCCACGTGGTGGGATATTCCACTCAGGGGAGGATGGGCGTGGAGGCGCTGGCCAACTATTACCTGATCAACACGAACACCTCCCTGAGCAATAAGGTGGCCAACGATATGGCGGGGGTAAAGAATCCCGGGGACGACGTGTATACAACGCTGGATGTGCAGATCCAGAAGGTGGCGGACGAGCAGCTCAGCCTCTATCGGGGGGCCATCATTGTGACGGAGGTTTCCACCGGAAAGATCCTGGCACTGGTATCTCACCCGGATTTTGACCCCAACAGGATCGAGGAGATCTGGGATGGGCTGGTGGAGGACAAGGAGAGCTCTGTCCTGCTGAACCGCGCCACCCAGGGGCTCTATCCTCCGGGCTCCACCTTCAAGATCGTCACCGCGCTGGAATACTATCGGGAGGATCCGGCCGCCTATCAGAGCTATTCCTTCCAGTGCGGCGGGCATTACACTGTGGGGGACAGCCGGATCAACTGCTATCATGGCGCCAGCCACGGCTCCGTGAATTTTACGTCCTCCTTTGCCAAGTCCTGCAATTCTTCCTTTGCCAACATCGGGATGGGGCTGGACCGGAACGCCTTCGCGGAGACGCTGAAGGGGCTTCTGTTCAACGAGGAGCTTCCCCTGACGCTGCCTTATTTGCGAAGCTCCGTGGCGATGTCGGAGAGTCTCTCTACGGATGAGATGATGCAGACCTCCATCGGGCAGGGAAAGACCCAGATCACGCCCATGCACCTGAACATGATCACCTGTGCGATCGCCAACCATGGGACTCTGATGAAGCCCTATGTGATCGACTCCGTGAAAAACGATGAGGGGGATATCGTGAAGAGCTTTCAGCCGGAAGCTTACGGAAGGCTGATGAGCGAGGAGGAGGCCGCTTTCCTGACAGAACTGATGACAGCCGTGGTGGAGCAGGGGACGGCCAGCAAGCTGAGAGGGCAGTCCTATACGGCGGCCGGGAAAACCGGTTCCGCCGAGTACAACAATGTCAAGGGGGACAGCCACGCGTGGTTTACCGGTTTCGCCCCGGCGCAGGATCCGGAGGTGTGCGTAACCATCATCGTGGAGGGCGCGGGCTCCGGCGGAGACTATGCGGTTCCCATCGCCAAGCGCATCTTTGACACTTATTTCTCGGAAAAATAAGCCGGACGGCAGGGAAGCGGAGAGGGCATCTGTATAGGACCTGAAAATGTAAAGAGGTAACACAATCTATATTGTGTTACCTCTTTACATTTTTTATATCGGAGAGGCAGCAAAAAACTTTAGCTTTTTTTGAAAAAAATTTTAAAGGAGAACTTTTCAAACAAAAGAGAAACAAAGCATGGCAAGGGAGGAAGAATAATGAACACAGCACAACCGATCAGAAACAAGGAGGATTTGGAGCGTATCAAAAATTACTACCGGACGGTCCGGCCCAACAAGAGGAATTATCTGCTCATTATCATCGGGCTCAACACGGCTCTGCGGGTCTCGGATATCATTCGGTTAAAATGGCAGGACGTATATGATTTTCAGGCGGATTCCTGCAGGGAGCATATAACGCTGGTGGAGGGGAAAACAGGAAAACCTTCTATTATTTTCCTTAATAAGAGCGTAAAGCCTGTCATAGAGGACTACAGACAGTCCCTTCAGGCGCATGGCGGCGTCAGGGCGGAAGCGTATCTCTTTGGAAGCTATGGGCGCGGAGACACGCACATATCCAGGGTACAGGCTTTTCGGATTATCCGGCAGGCGGCGGAGGCATGTGGCATCGAAGGGGTGATCAGCTGTCACTCTCTGCGAAAAACCTTTGGCTATCACGCCTGGAAGCAGGGAGTACAGCCGGTGATGCTGATGAATATCTACAACCATTCTTCGTTTCAGATCACAAAGAGATACCTGGGAATTGAGCAGGACGACCGGGACAAAATATTTCAAGACATTGAAATATGAGCGGGAAACACTCCGCAGGTAACACAATATAGAATCTGTTACATAGTAATCGGCGGAAAGCCAAAAAAATTCATGGAGGAAGAAAAAATGCTGAGAATGTCGGTTGCGGCGGAAGAGTACCTGATGATCGGCGATGATGTGAAGCTGGTTTTTCTGGGAGGAACGGGGAAACACATGCGGATTATGATCGACGCCCCCAAGGAGGTAAATATCGTCCGGAGCAGCGTCCTGGAAAAGCGGATCACTGACCCGGAGGAAAAAACGAAGCTTCCCCAATATTACAGAGAGGAAGAGCACCCGGAGAAATATCGGAGGAAGCCCGCAGCTACCATCCCAGGGAAGCCCCTGCGGAAGTAAGGATAATAGGACGGATGCGGGAACGGACGGCCAGGGCCCGGCCGGAAGTGAGAGCGTCTGTTTTATTATAAAACCAAGTAACGCGCAAACGGATTTGCGCAGCAAAACAAACACATGGAGGTAACGATTATGGTAGTACAGCACAATTTAAGAGCGATGAACTCAAACAGAATGTTGGGATTGACCAGCAAGACCCAGTCCAAGTCCACTGAGAAACTGTCCTCTGGCTACAAGGTAAACCGTGCGGCAGACGACGCTGCGGGACTGGCCATCAGCGAGAAGATGAGAAGGCAGATCCGCGGCCTGACCCAGGCTTCCCTGAACGCGCAGGACGGTATCTCCGCTGTGCAGACGGCAGAGGGCGCGCTGAACGAAGTGCATGACATGCTGCAGAGAATGAACGAGCTGGCAGTAAAGTCGGCCAACGGCACGAACCAGTCGGAGGACCGGAGCTATATCCAGAGCGAGGTGGACGCGCTGGTCGATGAGATCGACCGTGTGGCGCAAACCACCACGTTCAATGAGCAGAACCTGCTGGACGGCTCTTGGAGCGGAGTGCATTTGCAGGTAGGATCGGAAGGGACTAGCAATAACCGGATCACGGTATCCATCAATGCGATGAATGCCAGTGGCATCAGTATCAATGGTGTAAAAACATCCGGTGTTTCCAGTCAGTCAAATGCTCAGAATGCTATTTCAGCAATCAAGGCTGCCATGACGATCATCAGCAAGCAGCGTTCCGATCTGGGCGCTATTCAGAACCGGCTGGAGCACACCATCGCCAACCTGGACAACGTAGTGGAGAACACCACGTCGGCAGAATCCCAGATCCGCGATACGGATATGGCCACGGAGATGGTTAAATATTCCAACAATAACATTCTGGCACAGGCAGGCCAGGCTATGCTGGCACAGTCCAACCAGGCCAACCAGGGTGTGTTGTCTCTGTTACAGTGATCGTTGTAAAACTACCAGACAAAAGGGGGCTGGCTTTGGCCAGCTCCCTTTACTGCTGAATGGCAAAGTAGGGATGCGGGACGGAAGATGAGGCTGCAACAACAATATCAGGAGCTGCTGCGTCTGCAAAAGGAGATCGACCTGCGTCTGGAGCGGGGAACCGATTTCCCGCAGATGCGGGAGCTGATGCTCTTTCTGGCAAAGGATGCCGGCTACACAAAATTGAAAACAAAAGACAATCAGCTGATTAAATTGGAGCTCTTTTTTAAGATCTGGCTGGAGGAGAGACGGACGCTTCCAGGGCTTGGGATGGATAAAGACATCTTTTACGGGATCCGGAGCCTGGACGAGGTGGAGCGGAAGTACCTGGGTATCCTGTATCTGGGGCTTCGGATCGAGAATCACCTGCCCTCTGAAGCGGTGCAGCAGGCCCTGGACCGGATGGCGGAGGGGAAGGTCAGCGGTGTCGCCATAGGATGGGTCATCGCGGACGAGACCCAAAAGGGACGGGAAAATCTGCTGCGCGTGGCCCGGGAGATGCGGATGCGGGGAGAGCTGCCCGATGCGATTCTGCTGCTGCAGTATGCCAATTGGCGTTTCCCCGGTGAGGAGGCACTGTTGTTGGAGGAGGCGGAGTGCTGGCTACAGGGGCGCCAGCGGGAGCGGGCCTGTGAGCTGCTGGCGTCGATTGAGGCTCCCACGGCAGGGACACGGCAAAGAATACAGGAATTACGGCGGGGAATGGAAAATGACGGACACACATAAGTTTTGTTTTATCCTGTGCAGCAACGATGAAACGCAGCTGGCGGAATGTATGCTGTATCTGAGTCGGCTGCATATTCCGGAGGGGTATGAGACGGATCTGGTGGTCGTACAGGACGCGCGCTCCATGGCGGCGGGCTACAACGAGGGGATGGCGGCATCGGACGCCAAGTATAAGATCTACCTGCACCAGGACACCTTCATCGTAGAGCCCTGCTTTTTGGACCGGCTGCTGAAACTTTTCCGCAGCGATAAACGGATCGGTATGACGGGCATCATAGGGGCGGAACGGCTGGCGTCGGACGGGGTAATGTGGCACGAGGAGCGCTGCGGCAATTTCTATCGTCTGGAGGAGCTGATCCGGGGCGGATACGACAATATTAAATGGCAGAAGCGCGGCAACAGGGAGGTGGAGGCCATCGACGGCTTTTTGATGGCTACGCAATACGACCTGCCGTGGCGGGAGGATATCTTTCAGGGCTGGGACTTTTATGATATCTCCCAGTGCATGGAATTTCGCAGGGCGGGCTATCGGATCGTGGTGCCCGCGCAGAAGGAGAACTGGGTGATCCACTGTTGCGGCGCGCCCTGCTTTTGGAACTATGAGGAGGGCCGCCGGATCCTGCTGGAAGAATATCCGGAGATCGCAGAGCGGGACAAGGACCGAAAGAGGATCCTGTTTCTGCACAGCAAAGAAATCATTCTGACAGGGCTCCCGGTGGAGCTGACGCGGATGGGATACAGCGTGACGATCCCCCAATATCAGGTGTCTCTGGAAGTCGAAAAAAGACAGGACGTGGAAAGTGTCGAAGAATTGCTGGAGGAGGGGCATTACGATCTGGTGGTGACCTACGATTTTTGCGTGGCGGTGTCCAATGCCTGTCAGAGCTTTGGCGTGCCCTACTACGCATGGGTTTATGATTCCCCGGATCTTGCTTTGTATGATAAGGCCGCTTTGAATGAGGTCAATTATATCAGCGTCTTTGACCGCAGACAGTATGAGCGGTTAAAGCCGCTTGGCTTCAGCCATCTGTACTATCTTCCGCTGGCTCCGGAGGTGGACGAGTTTGGAGGCGTGCACATAGGAAAGAGGGACGAGAAAAGGTATCGGAGCGATGTGGCCTTTGTGGGGCGCCTGTATAACGACCGGGGGTTTGAAGAGCTCTTTGAAGATGGGGGCGAGGAATACTTAAAGGAGGCGGAGGCGGTCATTGACTCCATGAACTGCGAGTGGGGCGAAGGGAAAAGCCTTTTTGGCAGGGCGTCGGAGGAACTGATCGCTTACATGGTCTCCAAAGAGCCGAAGGAGAGATGGGAGGTGTGGAATATCGACCAGCGTTTCTACTGCGAGAGCATGAAGCTTGCTAGGAAGTGCAACGAGGTGGAGCGTATCCGGATGCTCCGCTGTCTGCAGGGGAAATGCGATCTGGTGCTGTACTCAGATTCCTCTGCGCAAAAGCTCGTGCCGGATATGACCGTGCGGCCATGGCTGGATTATGGAGCCGAGATGCCCAAGGTATTTTATCTGAGCAGGATCAATCTGAATATCACTTCCCGGAGCATAGAGAGCGGTGTGCCGCAACGAGTGTGGGATATTCTGGCGGTGGGCGGTTTTTGCCTGACAAACTATCAGCCGGAGCTGGAGGAATACTTCGAGATCGGCCGGGACCTGGAGGTCTGGCATGATCTGGCAGAGCTGGAGGAAAAGGTACAGTATTATCTGAGCCATGAGGAGCAGCGGGTGCGGATCGCCATCAATGGGTACCAGAAGGTGAAAAAGTACCATTCCCTGCAGATGCGGTTGGAAGGGATGATGCAGAATATTTTTGGAGAGGAAAAATCACGGAAGGATTGAAGATCAGATATTCACTGTCTGTACGCCGCGTCCAAGCGGGATATTGAACTGGATATAGTGCGTTATATCCGGCTGGAGAAGAACCGGGGCGCAAACTATGCGCGCAACATCGGGCTTCAAAACGCTGCAGGGGATTATATTGCGTTTCACGACAACGACGACATATGGATGCCGGAAAAGCAAATGAAATTGTTACTGCATCTTAACTCGATATCAAAACGGCTTTCCGGTTGGATTATTAGGGAGGTTATTGGAACATGAAAGATGACAGCGGAGTCTTGGAAATGGTACAAGAAATACAAGATATAGTGTTACGCATATCGGATGAATTGGCGCAGGGCACAAAGAGCGCAGAGGAAGTAAGCGCTCAGGTCCTAGGGTTGTCTGATATCATCAGGAATTTAGAAAAAATCATTCCCAATATGATATATGATGTATACAAAGAATTTTTTGAGACTTTTTGTACCTTTTGCAGACAATGTGGGAACCTGGAGTTTTTGACACAACAGGTGGATGATCTGGCTTCTTCTTTAGCCCTTTTTGATGAATGTATGGAGGAGATAAAGAAAACATATAAGAGTAAAGTGAAAACGTGTACGGTATGCGGATCGATGGATCTGTATCTGCCATTATCTTCCTATTATGAAAAAATGGGACATAAATATGGCTATCAGGCAAGGAATGAAACAATCAACAGTGAGGAATATACCTGTAGGCACTGTGGCGCGAGTGATCGTGACAGGATGATAGTTGCATTTTTGAAAAAGGCTGGATTGCAGGAAGCCCCAGAGCATACCAAACTTTTGCAGATTGCACCGGCAAAACCCATCTCAATGTGGATAAAGAGCCATTGTCCCCAGATAGAATATGACACGACGGATCTGTTCATGGAAGATGTCACATTCCCATCGGATATTATGGATATGAACGGAGTACCTGATGAAAGTTATGACGTGATCATTTGTTCCCATGTTCTGGAGCATGTACGGGATGACAGAAAAGCTTTAAGTGAAATGAAGCGTATTTTAAAACCGGATGGGAAAATTATTTTTCTTGTCCCCGTTGATTTAGACGCAGTCTGTATTGACGAAGAATGGGGGTTATCTGAAGAGGAGAACTGGCGGCGCTTTGGACAGGGGGATCATTGCCGCAGATATGATAAAGCGGGATTGATGGAGAGGCTGGAAGAACAGTTTTTTGTATATGCCCTGGGTAAAGATTACTTTGGAGAGGAGGTTTTTGAACAAGGGGCTTTTACAGACACGAGTACTCTTTATGTGTTGACCAAGGCGGAAACAGTTTCTCTGAATCTGGCAGAAGAGATTGTTATTGACGAACGCCTCTGCAGGGAGGGGCCTTTGGTTAGCGTTATTATGTCCTGCTATAATCACGCGGATTATGTGGCGGAAGCGATAGAAAGTGTGCTGGGACAATCCTATAAGAACATAGAGTTTTTGGTTGCGGATGATGGTTCCAGCGACGATTCTGCCTCGGTAATGCAGAGATACTCTGCTTATTTTACGAAGGAATATTATTTCCCGGACAATGTGGGTGGAAGGCAGGATATTTTAAATCAGCAGGCGAAGGGGAAATATATTGCATTGATGAATTCGGATGACGTGTGGGAAAAGGACAAGCTGGCAATACAGGTAGAATACATGGAGAGGCACGAAGAATGTGGAGCTTGTTTGACCTGGTGTACCTATGTAGACGAAAAGCTGCAAGAACTGGAAGATACTATTTTTCTTAAGAAGAACCGAAGCAGTTATGAATGGATGAATCATTTTTGGCAGGCAGGGAATGCGCTTTGCAATCCATCTTCCCTGCTCCGCAGAGGATTCAGTCAGAGAAATCAAAAGTATGGACGGGCGGATCGGCAGATACCTGACTTTTTTAGGTGGATCGATCTGGTTCAACTTACTTCGATTCACATTATCCCGCATGTTTTGACCAAAATGCGCAGATATCAGAAAGACGGACAGAAAAATACCAGTGCCTGTACCAAAGAAAATATCGTTAGACATTTGGTAGAGGAAGGATGCGGATGGCTGGGAGTAATGCGGGAGATGGATGATGATTTCTTTAGACATGCGTTTCGTGACTTGATGCGGAATCCCCAAGCGGATACGCTGGAGGAAATTCAATGTGAAAAGTATTTCCTGATGTTAAAACACAATAATTGTTTTGTTCAGAACAGCGCATTATGTTATTTTAATGAAATATATAATGCAACTGAGAAATGTTTTCTGGAAAAATATCATTATTCCAGGAATGATTTTGCAAAAGATATGGTACATAAGGGAATTGGGGAAAAGCTTTTAAATTCATAAAGAATACGGAAGGGAAATTTCTGCTCATGGATAAAATAATGGTTACCAGATCCTCCATGCCGCCCTATGAGGAATTTGTGGAACGGATCAAGCCTTTGTGGGACACCAGATGGCTGACGAACATGGGAAAATATCACGATGAATTGGAACAGGCCTTGAAAGACTATTTGCAGGTTCCGTATGTTTCCTTGATGGTCAATGGGCATATGGCGCTGGAGATGGTGATTCAGGCCATGAATTTTCCGGAAGGCAGCGAGGTGATCACCACACCTTTTACCTTTGTTTCCACTACACATGCGATTGTGCGCAACCGATTGGAACCGGTGTTCTGTGATATAAAGCCAGAGGATTATACGATAGATGAGGAGCAGATCGAAAGCCTGATTACAGAAAAGACAGTGGCTATTGTGCCGGTGCATGTTTATGGAAATATCTGTAATGTGGAACAGATCCGTGAAATTGCGTATCGGTATGGACTGAAAGTTATTTATGATGCATGTCATGCTTTTGGAGAAGCTTATCAGGGGAAGGGGATCGGCACCTTTGGAGACGCTTCCGTGTTTAGTTTTCATGCGACGAAGGTATATAACACGATCGAGGGAGGAGCTGTTACTTTTTCAGATGAGGCGCTGTATGAGAAGCTTTACAACCTGAAGAACTTTGGAATTCGGGGGGAAGAATGGGTCGTCAGTGTGGGGGCCAATGCCAAGATGAATGAATTTTCCGCGATTATGGGGCTGTGCAATCTGTCAGGGATAAGTCAAAATATCCGCTTGCGGAAAGAGAAGGCAGAGCGGTACCAATCATTATTGTGTGACGTGCACGGTTTGAAGCTTCCGAAATTTGAAATAGGGGGGGCAGTTCGGAATTACGGATATTTTCCGGTGCAATTTGCTGACGGGAAAACCCGGGACAGAGTGTACGATGATCTGCGGCGGCATAATATATTTTCCAGGAAATACTTTTATCCACTGACTTCGGAGGCGAGCTGCTTTAAGAGAAAGTATACCGGGCTTGCCCTCCCTAACGCAAGAAAAGTCTCCGAATCCATCCTGGTGCTGCCTCTGTACCCGGAATTGGGGGATGGGGATATCGGCCGGATTGCAGAAATCGTTAGGGAATTTGTTGGGATGTAGAAAAAATTCCGATGTGATTTGGTATAAAAAGGATCCCGCATAAGGAGAACAAAGGATGAATAAAAAGAGATTATTGCTTCTTGGAGGCTCGCGGTATTTATTGCCTGTAATTGAAACTCCCCATAAGCTCGGCGCATATGTCATAACCTGTGATTATCTTCCGGATAACATAGCGCATAAATGTTCCGATGAATATCGCAACATCCATATTATTGATGCGGGAGGCTATTGGTGTGAGAGGGCAGTACATGCCGGAATAGGACAGCCGGGGATGTTGAAGGAAATCAAAAACTTATTCGTTGAACCGAGAGGTATTGCGAAGCCTTTTACGGGCGAAAATATATCAACAGGAGGCATGCTTTTGAGGCTTGGATTCCGAAAAGAGTTTGATGATGTCATGGGAAAAAAACGTGAATGGTTTATAATAGAATGTAAAACCGGGGAGGATCCGTTAGTAACGTGTGCTTCCAGGTACCACTCAGAAAGTAGGTGCACGGCATGAAGATTGGTATTATGCAGCCCTATTTTCTTCCGTATATTGGATATTGGCAGCTGATGAATGCGGTCGATCAATATGTTGTGCTGGAGGATGTCAATTATATAAAAAGAGGATGGGTGAACAGAAACAGAATATTAGTAAACGGGAAACCACATTATTTTAACATACAAATACAGGATGCGAGTCAAAATAGACTGATCAATGAAACATTATTGAACAGAGATAGGAAGTATATTGAAAAAACACTTCACATGATAGAGTTTTCATATAGGAAAGCGCCTTTTTTCCGCAAAGTATTTCCTTTGGCAGAGGAAATATTAACTTATGAAGAGGTGTGGCTCGTTCCGTTTCTCATACATTCATTTTCGGTCATCACCCGGTATTTAGAGATCCGCACAGAGATTATTTTATCGTCACAAATTGAAAAAGACATTTCCTTAAAGGGAGAGGAGAGAATTATGGATATCTGCAGAAGATTGGGAGCGGATACCTATTATAATGCAATTGGCGGGCAGGAATTATATTCATATGAAAACTTTCAAAAAAAGGATATCCAGCTTGCCTTTTTGCAGCCAGGTGATATCCGATATCAACAGTTTGGGGAGACCTTTTATCATAATTTGTCCATTTTGGATGTGTTGATGTTTAATAGTAGGGAGACAATCATACAAATGCTTTTTGATTACAAAGTTTTATGCAAATTTGGATAAAAGCAAACAGGTAATTTAAACCTTTGGGCTGTGGTGTGCGAAGGAAACTGTGATGAAAAAGTATGGCGAATCTCTGGAGCTGGAAAAATAGAATGCAAATATTGCATGAAAAGGGGACACATCGAAACTGTGGCAGAAATCACAGGCATATTTCATTTTCCCATTCCGGGAATGGATATCCTCTATATTGTGCCGAAAATTTTAGAGTGTTGCTGATGGTGCTGTTTTGGATAGAGGGCTTTTAATGGACTTATCATATGAAAAGTGAATTTTCTGTTTGGAAGATTTGAAAAACTGCATCAGAATTTTATCCGGAATATACTGTCGATATTTCAGTATATCATGGAGTACTTTTTGAATGGAATCAATTGTAGCTTCGGATTTCACAAGAAGCATTTAGGTATCCTTTATATATGCGAAACAGTGCTAAATTATGAAAAAATTGCAACGACAAAAATATATATTTCGGATTTATGGGGCAATGTATTGAAAATAGATGCAAATAGTCTTAAAAGCGATATGCAGAAAAGATTTTACAACTTTCATGCGACCAAAGATATGACCGGAATGATTTATATGTGAAAATAAGATTGGGGGAGATAAAATGAAAAAAATACTGGTTTTAGGCGGAGCGGAAGCCCAAGTACAGCTTATAAAGACTGCAAAGGAACTGGGGTATTATGTTGTGCTTTGTGATTTTACCACAACTAATCCTGGAATTCCTCTGGTGGATAAGCACTACCAGGTCAATACGCTTGACCGTGAGGCGGTGCTTGAGGTAGCGATAAAGGAAAAAGTCGATGGGGTAATATCAAACTCGGAACCGGCAATGCTGAATGTGGCATATATTTCACAGCATCTTGGACTTGTTGGAAATAGTGTAGAAAGTGTAGAGAACCTTCTGTCAAAAAATAAGTTCAGAAAGCTGCAAAAAAAGGCTGGCGTTTACGCGCCGGAGTGCAGTATAGTATCGTCTGTTGAAGAATTACTTGAAGCTGTAAGAAATATGAAATTACCAGTGATTATTAAACCTACGGAAAGCTCTGGCTCGAGAGGTACAAAAAGAATAGATGAATTTGATGAAGCTGCTCTTTGTGAAGCGTTTAAGGTGTGCTGTGAGTTTTCGCGAAACAACCTTGTTTCCGTTGAAGAATATGTCGAGATGAAATGCCTGCGGGTAAATGATGCCGATATTTTTGTGCTTGGAGACGAAATTATCTGGGATGGTTGGCTATGGGAGGATCGTTCACCCGATACCCCCATGCTGCCAATGACAGAAATCTTTCCAATGGCATTACCGGAAGAAAAGAAAATTAAAATCCGAGACACCGTTGAAAAAATTATACGTAAATCGGGAGTAAAGCACGGTGAATATAATGTTGAAACTTATTTCACGGATAATGATGAAGTGTTCGTAATTGAGATCAACCCGCGTCAAGCGGGCAATTACATTCCCAAACTGATCGAACAACATACAGGAGTTGACCTTACAAAACTGCTGGTTTCAACTGCTGTTGGCGATATGAAATACTATGAATATTTGAAAACATACGAGCGTCAAAATAATTTTGTTACACTTCAGGTCGTTTTTGCAAAGAATGAAGGTATATTTGAAAAGCTATACATTTCACCGGAGCTTGAAAAATATGTGCGGTGGATAGAACGCAAAATTCAACCAGGGGATCATGTAGAACAAGGGGTTAATGCCGCAGAAGCAGTTGCTTTTGTGGATATGCAGTTTGACGATTACGAAACACAGCATAAATTTACCGATGATATAGAGAAATATATTTATCCCCTAGTTAAAGATAAATTAGTACCAAAGCATGAAATAGCAATTGGGATAGCCGATAGATCTTTTGAAAAAGAACGATTATTTAATTTTATGAGGGATGTAAATGATTTATACATTGTCCCTTTAAGCAAGCAAGCAGAAAAAATAGGAATGACATTGGAGGGTTATGCGGAAAAGTTATCAACTAAAGGCACAATAGCATATGCAAAACTTTCTAATGGGGCAATAATTGGTGTAATCATTGGATATACACATGATACACCAGATAATACTTCGTATATTACGCAGGTTGTCGTAAAAAGCGAATATCAAAAATCAGGAATATTCAAAAAAATGTTTGAAGAATATGAAGCTTATGCAAAAAGTCAAAATATGCAAGCTTTATGGTTGACAACAGAAAAGACAAACAATGCCGCGCTAAAGGCATACCAAAAAGTTGGATTTGCAATTGATGAAAATACTGTGTTAAAGAAAAATATGCTGCGGTTGAGCAAAATGATAGTATAGGGCTAAAATTCATGTGATGAGAGAAATTATAAAAAATGTCAGGTGAATTCAATGAGAAA
>CANPWJ010000026.1 GCA_947584035.1 uncultured Acetatifactor sp.
TGCACACCGCTGCGCCCGCCGCAGGTGCTGCCGCAGACTCTATCTTTGTACCACAATGCGTACAGAACTTGCTGTTTGCCGCGAGGACGGCGTTGCATTTTGGACAGTTCATGTTCTCATCCTCCCTACTGTCAAATTGTTTTTTTCAGTTTACCCCCCCCAAGCCTTGTTGTCAACTCTTTTCCCTTTTTCTCCCGGAAATGCTCCAAAAAATGCTCAAAAAAAAACGGCCTCTTCCGACCTGCGCTGTCTGGAAAATTCCGTTTTAGTGCGTTCACTGGTTTTCGTTTGTGGTTATTTGCTTTAACCTCTGTATGGCATTCCCCGGGAAACTGTGCTATAATATGCGCTGTAATATGCTGTAATGCAAGGAAATGTGTCCTTAAAAAAGGCACATCCCCCATAAAATGATGCGAGGTGTCTATGAATTTTTTATCGGTTGCTCTTGGCGGAGCTTTGGGTGCACTGGGAAGATATGCGCTGAGTCTGATCCCGTTCCGATCCACCTTCCCGCTACAGACATTCGTGACAAATATCCTTGGGGCGGTGCTGATCGGATTCATCACCGGAGTGGTCAGCCAGGATGAAACGGTATCCCCGAATACGGTTTTGTTTTGGAAAACCGGCATATGCGGCGGTTTTACCACATTTTCCACCTTTTCGCTGGAGGCGTATACGCTTCTGGAGCAAAAATCGTACCTGTGCGGCGGGGCATATATCGCGCTGAGCTTTGTATGCTGTATGCTCGGAGTGTTTTGCGGGAAGCGGCTTGCTCTGATGTTAAAAGGGTAAACGGTGGAAATACGTCGCGTTTCACAGCTCTAAGCTGTTCGCTGTCAAAAGGAAATCAAAAATACTCATAATCAACACGCCTTCTTCATTATAATAAGAAGTCGGTGCATTTTTGGTAATAATAATCTTTTTAAAAAAGTCTCCGGTCATAAGAAGAGGACGCTGCTCCTGCTGCATCTTTCCCTGGTTTGGTATTGCATACGCCGACTGAATATAATAGCGCCTGGAACCCATATTACAGACAAAATCAATTTCCGATTGTCTGCGTGTACCATTTCCCTTTTCATTGGCTGTATTCAGAACGATCACCCCCACATCCACACTGAACCCCCGCATCTTCAGCTCATTGAAAATAATGTTTTCCATTGTGTGGGTTTCTTCCAGCTGCCGGAAATTGATACGGGCATTTCTCAGCCCTAAATCCGTAAAATAGTACTTGACGGGGGTATTGATATACTTCTTCCCTTTTACATCATAGCGGTAAGCGCTGTCGATCAAGAACGAATCACACAGATATTCCATATATTTTTTAATCGTCGCATTACTGATCCTTTTTTGTTTGACCGTTTGAAAGGTGGCTGACAGTTTCGCGGGATTGGTCAGGGAACCAATCGCTGAGGAAAGAATATTTAAAAGCTCCTCCAGTTCCTCCCTGTTTCTCACATTATGCCTTCCAACAATGTCTGAAATATAGGTTTCGTCAAACAGCTGTTTTAGAAAAGCTATTTTTTCATTTGGATCCGATATCTTTATGACAGGAGGCAGCCCGCCATAAAGAATATATTCATCCCAGCCATCCTGTTTTGTCCCGGAATATACGGACATAAATTCCGAAAAGCTAAGCGGGTACATGTGAATCTCATCACCTCTTCCCCGAAATTCCGTAATAATATCCTTCGACAGAAATTTTGCGTTGCTCCCTGTGACATATACATCCACATTTTTCATACGAATCAAGCTATTCAGCACGGATTCAAAATCCTGCAAAAGCTGCACCTCATCCAACAGCACATAGTGCATAGTATCATCGTTGATCTGTTCCTTCAGATACGGATACAAAACTTCGGGGTCACGAAATTTTTTATTTTCAAACGTATCGAACGATAGCTCAATAATGTGCTTGCTGTCTACTCCTTCCGCGATCAGGTAATCTTTAAACAGGTTAAACAAAAGGTAAGATTTTCCACAGCGCCGAATGCCTGTCACCACTTTGATAAGGCCGTTGTGCCTCTTATGAATCAGCTTATTCAGATAGATGTCCCGCTTGATCTCCACATCGTTCCCTCGCTTCTATTGCAATTTTTTGCGAGTACTCGCACTTTCTTTCAATAGATATTATACGCAAACTATCTGAAAAATTCAATCGCTATTTCATAAAAGATCTATCCTAATGGAAGGAAAATGCGATAGCCTGATGAGCGCAATTATGGTATAATGATTCTGCTGACGCGGCGCATTATACCTGGCCATCCATACCGTAAAGGAGGTATCCTATGAAAAACTTTCAGAATTACACCCCGCAAAAATACGAAACAGCGGACTATCAGCAAGTGGAGGAGGGAATTTATCAGACCAAGGATCCGGATGGATCGTTTGGTGAAGGAACGGAAAAGGTGTTTGTCACCTCCCTCTCCTTTGAAATGGAACCGGATCAATATGGCGAGGAGGACGGTTCCCCCAGAAATATTACGCAGGTTCCCTTTGAAGCCCTTTTGGATGACTTTAATCTGTTTGTTACCGATTTCTATGATGACCTGAACGAAACCAGCGAAAAGCTGTGCTATCAGGAGTTTGGCTCCTTTCAGCTGGAAGATATCAAAAAATTGCGGACCCTTATCGGAAAACGGTTTTATGCCGTCCCCTATGTCGATGAAGAGGACGGAGAGGAATATTATAATACGGTCATTGAATAAAAGCGCCGTATGACACAGGGAGGTGTACGAGTGGGAATCCAGACCCGCCGAGTACCGGTTCCCTGGAGATTCGCCGTCCATCGGTGGCTCCCACAGACAAACCACCCCTAAGCCTTAACCGGCAGCGGGGTGGTCTTTCTATCTTAAATGCACTTAAATGCAGTTCGTCTTAAATATAGTTCGTAAAAGCGGAATACAAACAGGCAAACCTCTTGTAGGCCGCGTATTCACCGCCATCGATCTGGTACTGCATCCACCGGGCCACTCGCTCCACCCAGTTTTGAGGAGTAAACAGATCGTCATATGTGGCGGTTGAATTATCTTCGTTCACTCCGCATAACTCGGCACACGTCCACTGATCCTTTATGACTCCGCTTTCCCATAAATAAGCTACTGCTGCGCGCATCTCCGCAAAAGAACAATTTTCCAAATGGATCTCCTTGGCATTGATCGTTTCCTTGTTCCATTCGCCGTCCGGATTCCTGGTATAAATATCCATGAGCGGTTCTTCCCTCGTGTATTCCTTGGATTTATAAATCTGCAGGGCAGAGCCGTCCTCATAATAACTTCCGAACAAAACTTCGTTTTCGTTCAAGGACATGTCATACTCAACGCTGGCGCTATGACAATATATGCTGACAGTCGGATAGACGACCACGTTCCGATTTCCGCTGAGATTACTGGCAAACGACTTCGGATCCGGCACGGTTCCGCTCGTCTTACCTCTTGCCGCATAGGAAGGTCCGCTATAGTTCACCGGGCTGCTGGAAGTGTGACAAATATTCATAGGCTTTCTCCTCCTGACAGTTCTAATATCGGTACCCACCAACAAAAATTAAGCCCGCTGACAGATTCGGAAAACCCGCTGCATTTTTGGAAACGAAAAGCAGACTCACCCTTGCTTTTTCCAAAATATAGTAGAAAAATAAAACTCCTTATCGTTGTAATCTATCACGTATTGCCCGCCGTATTTGTCAATTACTTCGATCATGTTCCTGACCCCAAAACTATGTTCCTGAAGCAGATCCTCTTTCGTTGTCAGAAAAAACGATTTCTCCGGAACAGGAGCCTGGCAGATCGTATTTGCGCACGCCAGGATCAGCTGCCCGTCCTCTATTACGGCCTTCAGCTTTATCACCTTTTGATCCTGACAGGATCCGCACGCTTCTATCGCATTACTGAGCATATTGGCCAAGAGCACTACCATATCTTTATCCTCCAGCCACAGCCCGGAAAGATCATTGATGCGAAGCACTAATACGATTCCCTTGTCCCTGATTTCCGGATATTTGGCGTTTAATATAGCGTTCACTATTACATTATTTGTATCCGCTATATCTACCCTTTGCGACATTTCATTATCCAATTTGCGCAAATATTCATCCAAAGCTCCGTATTCCCTGTTCCGTGCTAAGGCGGCGATACAAGCGATATGGTTCTGATATTCATGGTTCCTTTTCCGCTGCTTTTCCAGATTTTCTGAGACGGTATAGTACCAGGCCGTTTCGTTTTTTACCTGCTCTTTGTAAAGCTGGGCTTCTCTTATCTTCCTCTCCCTTTGCAGAATACCGTCTACTACATAGAACAGGTCAATATTCACTACCGCCATGCCAATAGCAAGATAAAGAAAGAGCGGATCCTGCTGCCGATCCTCCAAAAGATGATACTTCTGTACAACTGCTATGACAGAAGTCATTGTGATGATAGGTACGATCAAAAGCTTCATCCACTCAATATCAGACAATGTATTGGCAGCCTCACGAGCTGTCAGTCTCTTAAACATCCATACGGTGAACAATAACGCGATTCTGCTAATGACAGAGAGGATCATGGATGTAATGGAATTAGCAGGGAAAACGCCGGAGAAAATCTTTTCCATGAGAACCAGAACCAGATAGTCCACCAGAAAACCTACCCCGTAAAAAAAGACGGTCAGCATAAGCAATCGTCTCCACCTGTCCTTATAAAACAGACACATGGCGGCAGAGGCAGCCAAAATGATAAACAATATTTTAACGCTCAGAAGGTCTTTGAAAGCAACCGCAATTCCATACTCGACAGCCATCAGCGCAAGCAGCGCGGATAGATTATAGATTCGTCCGATCTTTCTCTGCCCTTTTGAAAAGACTCCGACAAACAGCTTATTACATAGAACTTCCCATGAGATAAGAAACAAATTGGTTTCTTTGAGATACTGATTTCCGTTCCGTCTGTCAGACGAGCAGTATAGCGCTTCACGCCAATGACATATTTCATATTCACCAGAAAGCTTTGATGAATCCGTGTAAAACCATAGTTTCTCATATCTTCCGACACCTTGTCCAGCTTCCCGTACATCTGATATTCCTTTTTCTCCCCTTCCAGAACAAAGAACTTTAATTTATGCAGATTGCTTTCTATGTATAAGATTTTGTCAAGCGGCACCTCTCTCCTTCCTGAGAGAAATTCAAAGCTGCGCCTCACAGATAAGAAATAAAAGCGGTATCTTCCAGACCCGCCGTCTGTGAGATACCGCTTTCTCGTATCACTCGCTTTGCCGCTACTGCACCACCAGGTTGGAGTAGCCCATCAGGCTCTCGTCCACCGCCCGCGCGGCCTCCCTGCCCTCGCGGATGGCCCATACCACCAGGGACTGCCCTCTGTGCATGTCTCCGGTGACAAACACATTGTCCACGCTGGTCCGGTACTTCCCGGCCTCGGTCTTTACGTTGGTGCGCTCGTTCAGCTCCACGCCGAACGCCTCGGAAACATACTTCTGGGATCCCAGAAAGCCCGCCGCAATCAGGACGATCTCCGCGTCCAGGACCTTCTCGCTGCCCGCGATCTCGGACATCTTCATCCGCCCGGTGGCGGGATCCTTCTCCCAGCTTAGGCGCACGATCTTGACTCCGGCGAGATTTCCCTTCTTGTCCTTGATAAACTCCTTCACCGTCGCCTCGTAGAGACGGGGATCCTGTCCGTATACCGCGATAGCCTCCTCATGGCCGTAGTCCGTCTTGCAGACCTTGGGCCACTCGGGCCAGGGGTTATCCTCCGCCCGCTTATCCGGGGCCTTGGGCATCATCTCCAAAAGGGTCACGGACTTGGCGCCGTGGCGGATGGAGGTTCCCAGGCAGTCGTTTCCGGTGTCCCCGCCGCCGATGATCACCACATTCTTTCCCTTGGTGTCCACGTACTGTTTATCCGCGAAGTTGGAGTCCAAAAGACTCTTGGTGTTTGCCTTCAAAAAGTCCACCGCGAAGTAGATCCCCCTGGCGTCCCTGCCCGGCGCCTTGATATCCCTCGGATTGGAGGCGCCGCAGGCCAGGACCACCCGGTCAAAATCGTGCAGCAGCTTGTCGGCCTTCAGATCCTTTCCCACGTCGGTGTTTGTGACAAAGGTCACGCCCTCCTCCTCCATGATCCGGATCTTCCGGTCAACAATGCGCTTTTCCAGCTTCATATTGGGGATGCCGTACATGAGCAGTCCGCCCACGCGGTCAGACCGCTCGAACACCGTCACGCTGTGCCCTCTCTTGTTCAGCTGATCCGCCGCCGCAAGCCCCGAGGGGCCGCTTCCCACGACCGCCACCCTCTTGCCGGTGCGCACCTTGGGGGGCTGGGCCGCCGCATACCCTTCCGCGTAAGCGTTCTCGATGATGGCGTACTCGTTCTCCTTGGTGGAGACCGGATCCCCGTTCAGGCCGCAGGTGCACGCCGCCTCGCACAGGGCGGGGCAGACCCGGGAGGTGAATTCCGGGAAATTGTTGGTCTTTTTCAGGCGGTTGTACGCCTGCTGCCAGTTGCCGGTATACACCAGGTCATTCCATTCGGGCACCAGATTGTGCAGCGGGCATCCGCTGGCCATGCCGCAGATCATCATGCCCGACTGGCAGAACGGCACCCCGCACTCCATGCAGCGCGCTCCCTGGAGCTGCTGCTTCTCCCGGGGAAGATGCTCATGGAACTCGTTAAAATGCCGGATCCTCTTTTTGGGAGCCTCGGAGACGCTGACTTCTCTCTTATATTCCATAAAACCGGTGGGTTTTCCCATTTTTCCTCTCCTCCTTACTTTCTCGTGTTGGCATAGAAGGCTTCGATCTGTGCCTGTTCCGCGCTCAGTCCCTTTTCCTCCATCTGTACGATGGTCTTTAAGACTCTCTCGTAATCGTGCGGAATGATCTTCTTGAACTTTGGCAGATACTCGTTGAAATGATCCAGAACCTCCTTGCCCTTGGCGGAATTGGTCAGAGCCACGTGCTCCTTTATCATATCCTTCAGCTCCAGCACATCATACTTGGAGGTGATCTCAGAGGAGGACACCATCTCTTTGTTCAGGCGCTTGTAGAGGTCGTTCTCCTCGTCCAGCACATAGGCGATGCCGCCGCTCATGCCCGCGGCGAAATTCTTTCCGGTGCGCCCGAGGATCACCACACGTCCCCCGGTCATATATTCACAGCCGTGGTCCCCCACGCCTTCCACCACCGCGTAGGCTCCGGAATTGCGCACGCAGAAGCGCTCGCCGGCCACACCGTTGATAAACGCCTTGCCGCTGGTAGCGCCGTACAGCGCCACATTTCCGATGATAATGTTCTCGTTGGCCTTGAATTTACTGCCCTTGGGAGGATAAACGATCAGCTTCCCTCCGGAAAGCCCCTTCCCGAAGTAATCGTTGCTGTCTCCCACCAGCTCCAGCGTGAGCCCCTTGGGGATAAACGCGCCGAAGGACTGGCCGCCCGCGCCGTTGCACAGGATGCGGTAGGTATCCTCCTCCACGTCGCTTCCCAGCTTCCTTGTGATCTCGCTTCCCAGGATCGTGCCGAAGGTGCGGTCCGTGTTGGCTACGTCCACCTCGATGCTCCGCTTCTGGCCGGCGTTGATCGCCTTTCCCAGCTGCTTTAACAGCACCTTCTCGTCCAGCGTCTTTTCCAGCTCAAAATCATAGACCTGCTTGGGATCGAAGGTGGCCTTCACCCCGGTTCCCTCGTAGGGGTTGGAGAGGATCTGGGACAGGTCGATCTGCTTCTGGGCAGGGGTCAGATTCTCCTTCACCTTCAAAAGGTCGGTCCTTCCCACCAGCTCATCCACGGTCCGCACACCCAGCTTTGCCATGTACTCGCGCAGCTCCTGTGCGATAAATTTCATAAAGTTCTCCACGTACTCTGGCTTGCCCTTAAAGTTCCTGCGAAGCTCCGGGTTCTGTGTGGCGACGCCCACGGGGCAGGTGTCCAGGTTGCAGACCCGCATCATCACACAGCCCATGGTCACCAGGGGAGCGGTGGCAAAGCCAAACTCCTCGGCGCCCAGCATGGCTGCGATGGCCACGTCCCGCCCGCTCATCAGCTTGCCGTCCGTCTCAATGCGCACCTTGCCACGCAGACCGTTCATAATCAGCGTCTGGTGCGTCTCCGCAAGCCCCAGCTCCCAGGGAAGCCCCGCGTTGTGGATGGAGGTGCGGGGCGCCGCTCCGGTGCCTCCGTCGTAACCGGACACCAGGACCACCTGCGCTCCGGCCTTCGCCACACCTGCCGCCACCGTTCCCACGCCGGCTTCCGACACCAGCTTCACGGAGATGCGGGCATCCTTGTTGGCATTTTTCAGATCGTAGATCAGCTGCGCCAGATCCTCGATGGAATAGATATCGTGGTGAGGAGGCGGCGAGATCAGCGCCACGCCGGGGGTGGAGTGTCTGGTCTTGGCGATCCAGGGGTACACCTTTCCGCCGGGCAGATGGCCGCCCTCGCCGGGCTTCGCGCCCTGGGCCATCTTGATCTGGATCTCCTTGGCGCTGACCAGATAGCGGCTGGTCACGCCGAAACGGCCGCTGGCCACCTGCTTGATGGCGGAGCAGCGGTCCAGCCCGTCGGGCCCCACCGTCAGGCGTTCGATATCCTCTCCGCCCTCACCGGAGTTGCTCTTTCCGTGCAGACGGTTCATGGCGATGGCCATGGTCTCGTGGGCCTCCTTGGAGATGGAGCCATAGGACATGGCCCCGGTCTTGAAGCGGGTGACGATGGATTCCACCGGCTCCACCTCCTCCAGCGGTACGCCCTCCTCGGGGTATCGAAAGTCCATCAGTCCCCGCAGGTTCTTGATGGAGGTTTCGTCGTTCACCAGGGCGGTGTACTGCTTGAACATCCCGTAGTCCCCGCGCTTGGTGGACTCCTGCAGCATATGAATGGTGGCGGGATTGTACAGATGCTCATCGCCGCCGCTTCTCGCCTTGTGATGTCCGGGACTGTCCAGGGTCAGGTCGTTGGAGAGCCCCAGCGGATCAAACGCCATGGAGTGCAGATTGTCCACATCCCGCTCGATATCCTTCAGCGTAAGGCCGCCCACCCGGCAGACCGTGTTGCTGAAATATTTGCTGATCACCTCCGGCGCGATCCCGATGGCCTCGAACAACTGAGAGCCCCGGTAGGACTGGATGGTGCTGATCCCCATCTTGGCCGCGATCTTAATGATCCCGTGGAGCACGGCGTTGTTGTAGTCGTCCACCGCCGCGTAGTAATCCTTATCCAGCATGTGATTGTCCACCAGCTCCCGGATGGACTCCTGGGCCAGATACGGGTTGATGGCACAGGCGCCGTAGCCCAGCAGGGTGGCAAAATGGTGTACCTCCCTGGGCTCGCCGGACTCCAAGATCAGGGAGACCCGGGTGCGCTTTTTGGTGCGGACCAGATACTGGTTCAGCGCCGACACTGCCAGCAGGGACGGCATGGGCACATGGTTCTCATCCACTCCCCGGTCGGAGAGGATCAGCACGTTTATCCCTTCCCGGTACGCCCGGTCCACCTCCACAAACAGCCGGTCGATGGCCCGCTCCAGGCTGGTATTCTTGTAATAGGTAATGGGGATGACCTCCACCCGGAAGCCTTCCACCTTCATGTTTTTGATCTTCATCAGGTCCGTGTTGGTCAGGATCGGATTGTTGATCTTCAGCATATTACAGTTTTTGGGCGACTCCTCCAGCAGATTCCCCTCCGTCCCCACATAGACGGTGGTGGAGGTGACGATCTCCTCCCGGATGCAGTCGATGGGCGGGTTGGTCACCTGGGCAAAGAGCTGCTTGAAGGAGTGGAACAGGGGATGGTGGGTCTTGGACAGCACCGGCAGCGGGGTATCCACTCCCATGGCCGCGATGGCCTCCGCTCCGTTCTTCGCCATGGGCAGGATGCTGGTCTTTAACTCGTCATAGGTATAGCCGAACGCCTTCTGCATCCGCTGGCGCTCCTCATAGGTAAACTCCGGCACCCGCTGGTTGGGGATCTTTAAGCTGTGGAGTTCCACCAGATTGCTGTCCAGCCACTCGCCGTAAGGCTGCCTGGAAATGTACTGCTCCTTTAAATGCTCGTCGTCGATCACCTTTCCCTGCACCGTGTCCACCAGGAGCATCCGGCCGGGGCGCAGTCTTTCCTTCACCCGGATCCTGGAAGGGTCTATCTCCAGCACACCCACCTCGGAGGAGAGGATCAGGGTGTCGTCGTCCGTGATCATGTAGCGGGAGGGGCGCAGACCGTTCCGATCCCGCACGGCCCCCATGATATCCCCGTCGGAGAACAGGATGGAGGCCGGGCCGTCCCAGGGCTCCATCATGGTCGCATAATATTGGTAAAAATCCCGCTTGGCCTGGGACATGGCCTTATTGTTGGCCCAGGGCTCGGGAATGGCGATCATCACCGCCAGCGGCAGATCCATGCCGCTCATCACCAGAAATTCCAGCGTGTTGTCCAGCATGGCGGAATCGGAGCCGGTCTTGTTGATGGCGGGAAGCACCTTGTGCAGCTGCCCCTTCAAATGCTCGGACTCCATGTTCTCCTCCCGCGCCAGCATCTTGTCGGCGTTCCCCCGGATGGTGTTGATCTCGCCGTTATGCACCATCAGGCGGTTGGGGTGGGCGCGCTCCCAGCTGGGGTTGGTGTTGGTGGAAAAGCGGGAGTGCACCATGGCGATGGCGGACTCGTAATCCTCGCTCTGCAGATCCGCAAAGAAGGTGCGCAGCTGGCCCACCAGAAACATCCCCTTGTACACGATGGTCCTGCTGGAGAGAGACACCACGTAGGTGTCGTCCGTGGACTGCTCAAACACGCGCCGCGCAATATACAGCCTCCGGTCAAAGGGAAGCCCTTTCTCCACATCGGCGGGTTTCTTCACAAACCCCTGCATGATGTAGGGCATACATTCCACCGCCTTGTGGCCCAGCACATTGGGGAAGGTAGGGACCTCTCTCCAGCCCAGAAATTCAAGCCCTTCCTTCTGCACGATGATCTCAAACATCTTCTTGGCCTGGTTCCTGCGCAGCTCCTCCTGGGGGAAGAAGAACATGCCGACGCCGTACTCCCGCTCCCCGCCGATCTCGATGCCCAGCGCCCTGGTCACCTTGGCAAAGAATTTATGGGGGATCTGTGTGAGAATACCCACGCCGTCCCCGGTCTTGCCCTCGGCATCCTTTCCCGCCCGGTGCTCCAGATTCTCCACGATCTTGAGCGCGTTCTCCACGGTGGCCCGGCTCTTCTTGCCGTTGATATTGACACAGGCCCCGATGCCGCAGCTGTCGTGCTCAAATTCCTCCCGGTAAAGCGGTGCCTGCGGCAGATCGTTTTTCACATCAAACATGGTTGTGCTCCTTTCTCTCAGTAGCGGTTATTGGGGGCTGCGGGACCAACCCTCCGTCGTCCCTGCCTCCCCGTGGTGCAGATCACATTCCTGTCATACCACGCAAAAAAGTCGCAGCGAGCCCTGAAAAGCGCTCCGTTGCGACCTTTTCCCATACTATACACCTTTTTTTCCCGTCTGTAAATAACAACTTTATGGGAAATTGTCAGATAATCAGACTTCTTTTGTTGTATTGGTATAATTATCTGATTTTATTTAATTCTTTTCCTCTGTTTCCCGTGTGCAGACACAATTCTTCTTTCTACCCGCGATAAATTTTCCGCTTCAGCCAATGATACGCGCCGGACAGCGGCCCGTCCTCCGCCAGCCGTCTCCGCAGCGGCGCCAGGGTGCACAGGAGGAACAGACGGTACCGGAAAAGCTCTCCCTTCCCCATATAAGCGGAGGTGATCTGCCGATGCTCCTCCCGGTCGCGCTGCTGATTCTCCCGGCTCTCCGAGAAGCCTCCGCCCTCATAGGAGGCCACCGCAAAGCCCATGTGGATCATCCTCGCCCGCTTCACATAAAAGCACCAGAGGAAATGGTCGTAATCCGCCCGGATCGGATACTTTAGATCATAGGGCTTCTCCCGGCACAGCGCTACACTGTAAAAGCAGGACTGGTGGCAGGGAATATTGCGGTAGCAGGTCAGTCCGGTGATCCGGCCCGCGGAGGAGATCATCACCCGGTTCCGGAGCCCATAGGTGTCCCCGTACAGTACCAGGGCCTCCCGCTCCCGCTCCGGGATCCCTTCGATCCATCGGCTCGTTTTTTCCAGGACCTGCCCGTCGTAAAACCGGTCCCCGCAGTTTAGGAACAGGAGAAATTCCCCCTCCGCGCGGGCGGATGCCTGGTTCATGGCGTCGTAGATCCCGCTGTCCGGCTGCTGAAAGAGCCGGATCCGCGGATCCGCCGGTATGTCCGCCAGCGCCCCGTCGCTGCTGCCCCCGTCCTTCACCAGGATCTCATAATCCCGGCAGGTTTGCGCCAGGACACTCTCCAGCGTCTCCTTCAGTTTTGGCCCCGGATTCAGGCAGACTACAATGACGGAAAATCTCATAAGACCTTCTTCTCCCTGTTCAAAAAGCTGAGGCTTCCCAGGCCGATCACCAGGGAAAGGATGCACATCGGCCAGCTGACAAATCCGGTCACCGCCAGCCCGGTGTACGTCAGGCAGTACGATAAAATATTGGAGACCATATGCACGGCGATCGGCATGGCAAAGGTTCCAAAGTATTCATAGCTGTACGCGATGAGGCAGCCCATGAGGAACGCGTAGACCCCCTGCACCGGGTTGCCGTGGTAAACGCCGAAGATCAGGGCCGACACCAGCAGCGCCGCCCGGACGCCGAGAAACCGCCGCATATAGGCGAAGAGCACGCCGCGGAACAAAAGCTCCTCCGCGATCGGCGCGATCACACCATAGCAGAGGATCCCGATCAGGAAATAGGCGGAATACTGATCCTCCGCCACCGCCTGATACGCCTGTGATTTCTCTGTGAAACCGATCAGCTCAAACAGCAGGTTCAGCCCGATGACGGTCCCCATGGCCGCCAGCCCGATCAGAAGATAATTTTGGGCGGGCTCCGCCTTCAGATGCGCCAGCTTCGTCTCCTCCCTGGTCAGATCGATCAGCTTCTTGGCCGTCCCCCAGACCGGGATCATGCCGGCCAAAAACCCAATGGCCGTCATCAGCGTGATGGCGTTTCCGGTATACCCGGTCATGCTCCCGTCCGCATCCCGCAGGATCAGGAAGTCCGAAAGCGCCCCCTGCAGACCGGGGCCCACCCGGAACAGGATCCAGTTGACCGCATACATGGCCACATTGCGCAGCAGCAGAAACATCAGAAAGCAATAGACCATCGTCCAGATCCGCTGGGCCATGGGATTTTTCTTTTTGGCATCCTGCTGCAGCTCCTCGCTCCCCCGCAGCAGGAACCTCTGAAGCTCCTCCACGGAACGGACGATATAATCCGCCTTAGCCTCCTTCAGCTCCTCCATGCCGCCGTAGCCGTAGGTGACTCCCACGGCCTCCACGCCCAGCGCCCGCGCCCCTTCCACGTCATAGCTGCGGTCGCCGATCATATAGACCTCTTCCAGCTGGATGGGCTCCCCGCCGGACAGGCGCTTCAGCGCCTCCCGCACCACCTCATCCTTGTTCTCCCTGGTTCCGTCCAGTTCACACCCGACCACCACTTCAAAGTACTGGCCAATCTGAAAATGCTCCAGGATCCGGTTGACAAACACCTCCGGCTTGCTGGAGGCCACCGCCAGGTGCATCCCCCGGGACTGCAGCGTGCGGAGCATCTGCGGGATCCCCTCGTACACCTCGTTCTCAAAGATTCCGGTCTCCTGAAAACGCTCCCGGTATTTGGCCACCGCCTCCTCCGCCTGTTCGGGCGTAAAGCCGTAATACTTCCGGAAGCTGTCCCGGAGGGGCGGGCCGATAAAGGGCTCCAGCCTGTCCAGATCCGGCTCCTCGATGCCGAAGGACTTCAGCGCATACTGCACGCAGGTCGTTATCCCCACCTTGGGATCCGTCAGGGTCCCGTCCAAATCAAACAATAAGTATTTCTTCATCTCCTAAAAGCTCCTTATCTTATCGGTCCCGTCATCCACCGTATTTTCAAACTTCACGATCCGGACATCGTAGCCCACACTGTCATTCACCTGCACATGGACGGTCTCGCCGGCTTTTCTGCCCAGGAGCGCCTTCCCCAGGGGGGACTCGTTGCTGATCAGCCCCTCCAGAGAATTTCCCCGCACCGTGGTGACGATCTTGTAGGTTTCCGTGGTCTGATCCTCCAAAAACTCCACGGTCACCGTATTGTTGATCCCGATCTCATCCTCCGCCGAATCTTCGGAGATCACCCGGGCGGTGCGGATCATCCGCTCCAGATACCGGATCCTGCTCTCGTTCTGATTCTTTACCTTTTTCGCCGCGTGGTACTCAAAATTCTCGCTCAGATCCCCGTGCGCCCGGGTCTCCTTGACCTCCTCCAGGGCCTGGGGCCTCACCACCAGCTTGCGGTACTCGATCTCCTCCTCCATCTTTCGGATATCACTGGGAGTCAATTCATCATACATGTTCCGTATCCGCTCCTTTCCCGGTTCTGTTTGTCCTCCTGCCGCTTTCCCCGCAGCTTCCTACGAGATCCCATAGACCACCGCCGCCGCCAGAAGGATCTGCAGGATCGCAAACCGAAACACCGTCTGGGTGTTCGACCAGCCCCACTTCTTCCGCACATGGTCGTGCAGCGGGGTCCGCACATTGGTCAGGATCCGGATCTTGAGAAAGCGCAGCAGCGCCACCTTCAGAAGCCCCAGCCCCCCGTCCAGGATCATCACCAGCGCCACCGGTATGTACAAAAAAGGCGATCCGGTCTTTAAGATCGAAATGCTGATAAAAAGCCCCATGGCCCTGGAGCCGGCGTCTCCCATGAGCAGTCTGCTGGGCGTGGCGTTGTACCACAGGTATCCCAGGATACACACCGCAAACAGCAGGATCATAAAGGAGAAGCTTCCGTCCACCCCCTTGACGCGGTCGATCAGATAGATGGACATGATCGTGATGATGGTCATGGTGCCGGAGAGACCGTCCACGCCGTCGGTACAGTTGGTCACATTGACCGAAACCCATACCAGCACCACCGCCAGCAGACCAAACACCACCGGCGGCAGCGTGAATGTCACGTCAAACAGGGCCAGCTCCACCTGGCTCGTATTGTACCGCAGAAACGAGCCGGCGGTCACCGCCGCCACGCACAGATCCAAAAGCCCCTTCTTGTACTCCCCCCAGGGCGTCCTGGACGCGTCGTCCAAAAAACCGGTGAGCATGGACACGACGATCAGGACCAGGTAGATGACGATCTCCGCGCTCAAGGGAAGAAAGAGAAGCGCCGCCGCCACAAAGGCCAGCACAAAGATGATCCCCGCCCCTCGGGGCTTCCCGGCGGACAGCTTACCGTCGTGGGCGAACTCCCTCCCCGCATCCTTGGGCAGATAGGGACTCAGCCGAAACGTGGCGGCCACCGTCGCCGCAAACGCAAACAAGATCCCGCAAAAGGCGAGCGCACCGTCCGGCCCGGACGGCCCTCCCTGTATCAAACGATATAACATAGCTACTCCTTCCGCGCCCCCGATCCCTCACGGAGGGCACTTTCCAATTTTCCGCCGCCAGGGCTCAACTAACATCTTATCATAAAACCGCTAGGGATGCAACGCATCCACCGCCTCCTTCAGCTCCTGGGCCGACATGCGCACGGCGCCGTCTCC
>CANPWJ010000027.1 GCA_947584035.1 uncultured Acetatifactor sp.
GCCATGAACGTGTCCTCCACCAGGCTGATCCTGCTCTACGGCGACCCGGGGAACGTGGTGGAGACCTTCGGGCAGTTCGTGGGAGGCGGCAACCTGATCATCGGCGCCATCATCTTTATCATCCTGGTGCTGATCCAGTTTATGGTCATCAACAAGGGCTCGGATCGTGTGTCCGAGGTGACCGCCCGGTTTACGCTGGACGCTATGCCCGGCAAGCAGATGGCCGTTGACGCGGATCTGAACACGGGAGTCATCGACGACGCGGAGGCGAAGCGGCGCCGGGAGAAGATCCAGGAGGAGGCCAGCTTCTTCGGCTCCATGGACGGTGCCGTGAAGTACGTAAAGGGAGACGCGGTGGCCGGCCTGATCATCACCGTGGTGAACATTGTGGGCGGCGTCATCATGGGGATGACGACCATGGGGATGGATGCTGCCGCCGCGCTGAGCCACTACGGCATCCTGACCATCGGCGACGGCCTGGTGAGCCAGATCCCCTCCCTTCTGATCTCCCTGTCCACCGGTATCCTGGTGACCAAGGGGAGCAAGGACGCCGATTTCGGCGGCATTCTGATGCGGCAGCTTTTCAGTATTCCCAAGGTGCTCTACCTGGTGGGAGGGATGCTGGCGCTGCTGGGCTTTGTGACCGATTTGAACACCATCCTCTTTGTGGGCCTCGGCGTGGTCTTTATCGTCGCCGGGAGGAATATCGCGGGGACCATCGAGACGGCCAAGATCGAGCAGGAGGTGGACATGGAGGAGGCGGAGGCGGAGGAGATCCGCCAGCCGGAGAACGTGAACAGTCTGCTGCAGGTGGATCCCATCGAGCTGGAGTTCGGCTACGGCATCATCCCGCTGGCGGATGTCAACCAGGGGGGAGACCTGCTGGACCGTGTGGTGATGATCCGAAGGCAGATCGCGCTGGAGCTGGGTACGGTGGTGCCCATCATCCGTCTGCGGGATAACATTCAGCTGAATCCGAACCAGTACATTATCAAGATCAAGGGCATCCAGGTCAGCGAGGGGGAGATCCTCTTCGACCACTATATGGCCATGAATCCCGGCTATGTGGAGGAGGAGATCACCGGTATCCCCACCTTCGAGCCCTCCTTCCATCTGCCCGCCATCTGGATCACGGAGGGGCAGCGGGAGCGCGCGGAGAGCCTGGGGTATACGGTGGTGGATCCGCCGTCCATCATAGCCACCCACCTGACCGAGATCATACGGCAGCATATCGCGGAGCTGCTCACCCGTCAGGATGTGCAGAACCTGCTCAACAACCTGAAAGAGAACAACCCTTCCCTGGTGGAGGAGCTGGTGCCGAAGCTTCTGGGGCTGGGGGAGATCCAGAAGGTGCTGCAGAACCTCCTGCGGGAGGGCATATCCGTCCGGGATCTGCTCACCATCATGGAGACCCTGGCGGACTATGCGGCCACCACGCGGGATACGGATATTCTCACAGAGTATGTGCGCCAGAGCTTAAAGCGCGCCATCTCTACCAAGTACTTCCCGCCCAATGAGACCACCAGCGTGGTGACGCTGGATCCCAAGGTGGAGCAGGAGATCATGGGCAGCGTGAAGCAGACGGAGACGGGAGCCTTCCTGAACATCGATCCGGCCCGGGCAAGGTCGATCATCGACGCCGTGGGGAACGAGGTCAAGAAGCTGGAGAACCTGGGGAAGAACCCCATCGTCATCACGTCCCCCATTGTCCGCATGTACTTTAAACGGCTGACGGAGGACTATTACAAGGATCTGGTGGTCGTGTCCTACAATGAGGTCGAGTCAAATGTTGAATTACAGTCAGTTGGGATGGTGACAGCATAAATGATAATCAAGAAATTTTTGGGAAAAACCGAAGAGGAAGCGGTGGCGGCTGCCAAAAAAGAGCTGGGCGAGGGCGTCGTGGTGATGAACGTGAAGGAAGTAAAGCCCAGGGGGCTGTTTACGGCCTTCAAGCCCAGACAGGTGGAGGTCACGGTGGCCAGGGAGGACGATAGAGAGTCCCTCCGGCAGGTGAAGCGGGAGACGCAGCCCGCTCCCGCGCAGATCCCGGTGTCCTCCATGCGGCAGGAGCCCCAGCCGGAGAAGGCGCCCACGGTGAAGGACTTACAGAGCGCCTCCGGCGAGAGTCTGCGCTCCCAGAATATTGAGCGCAAGCTGGACAGTCTGCAGAGCCTTCTGGAGACCCAGCTGAAAAAGGACGAGGAGCTGGCGGAGGCGGGATCCGGCGCAAAGGGCGAGCCCGAGCGGGCGGAGAAGGCCGCTGAGACGCCGGAGCAGCCGGAAAATCCGGAGACGGACAAATTCCTGCGCCTTCTCTACAATACCATGCTGGAAAACGAGGTGGACGAAAAGTACGCCAACCAGATCATGGAGGACGCGGACAAGAACAAGAAGCCCAACATTCCCTTTGACTATATCCTGGCCAATATTTATCAGAAAATGGTGCTGAAATTCGGAAAGTCGGAGGGGATCACCCCCGCCTCCAAGGGGCCGAAGATGGTCTTTTTCCTGGGGCCCACCGGGGTGGGAAAGACGACCACCATCGCCAAGGTGGCCAGCAGCTTCACGGTGGAGGAAAAGAAGCGGGTGGCGCTTCTGACCACGGATACCTACCGGATCGCGGCGGCGGAGCAGCTCCGCACCTACGCGAATATCCTGGAGGTTCCCTTCCGGGTGATCTACACGGAGGAGGAGCTGCAGGAGGCCCTTCAGAATTTTAAGGAGTATGACTATATTTTTGTGGACACGGCGGGACATTCCCATCAGAACGAGGAGCAGCTGGGGAAGATGAAGGGATTTTTGGACGCGGTGAAGGATCAGGCGGAGTGCCAGGTGTTTTTGGTGCTGTCCGTTACGACCAAGTACCGGGACCTTCTGCGCATCGCGGAGAGCTACAAGGAGGTGGCGGACTACGAGCTGATCTTTACCAAGCTGGATGAGACGGCCACCTGGGGCAGCATTATGAACCTGAAGCTGCAGACGGACACCACCATCGCATACGTCACCAGCGGGCAGAACGTGCCGAGCGATATCGAGCGCTTCAACCCGCAGAAAACGGTGAAGCAGCTGCTGGGAGGCAAGAAGTAAAAAGCGCGGGAGGGAGAGAGTTTCTTATGGATCAGGCGGAACAATTACGGATCATAAAAGCGAGTCAGCAGTCCAAAACCCTTGCGCGTGTGATCACGGTTACCAGCGGCAAGGGGGGCGTCGGCAAGTCCAATCTGGCGGTCCAGTTCCGCAAGCTGGACAAGAGAGTGATTATTTTGGACGCGGATTTCGGCCTGGCCAACATTGAGATCATGTTTGGGGCCGTGCCGAAGCACAATCTATACGATTTGATCTATCAGGGAAAGAGCATCCGGGACATCATCACCTGGGGGCCCATGGAGGTGGGATTTATCTCCGGCGGCTCCGGGATCGCCGGCATGTCCAATCTGAGCCGCGATTACCTGAATTATATCATACAGAATCTGGCGGAGTTAGACTCCATCGCGGACATCATCCTGGTGGATACGGGCGCGGGGATCGCGGACGCGGTTCTGGAATTTCTGGTGGCCAGCGGGGAGATCCTGCTGGTGACGACGCCGGAGCCGGCCTCCATCACGGACGCCTATTCCCTGCTGAAGGCGCTGTACCGGCACCCCCGTTACCGGGAGGCGGACACCAAGGTCAAGATGATCGCGAACCGGGTGGACCGGGTGCAGGAGGGCGAGATCCTCTACCAGAAGCTGAACGCGGTGGTGGAGCGGTATTTAAAGATCCCCATGACGTACTTGGGAAGCGTCCCCCAGGACGGGCAGCTCACCAAGGCGGTCATGCAGCAGATGCCCGTCTCCATCCAGAATCCCTTGGCCAAGTCCAGTCTGGCCTATGAGCAGATCGCCCAGAGGCTTTTGGGGAAGGAGGAGGCGGAGCGGCAGCCCAAGCGGGGGATGGCCGCGTTCTTCTCCCACATCGTCTCGCGGAGATGAGCGGTGCGGGAGGCCCGGGAAACTGGGGAAGCCGGGGAAACTGAGGAAGCCCGGGAAAACTGGGGAAGCCCGGGAGGCCGGAGAAACGGAGGAAACCCGGGGAAACTGAGGAACCCCGGGAAACTGGGGAAGCCGGGAAACCGGCGGGATCCCGTGGGATCCGATTTTCATCATCAGACAGGAAGGTGGGAGGAAATTGCTTTCCAAATTTATCAAAGAGGGAGATAGGATTGAATTGCAGGCGCTGGAGAAGCGCAGACGCCTGGACCGGGAGGACGAGACGCAGAAGGTCTACCACAGCCGGGTGGTCTCCATATTGTCGGAGGATTCCCTGGAGATCACCATGCCCATGGAGCAGACGAAGCTGATCCTGCTGCCGGTGGACGGGGAGTACGACCTGATCTTTTACACGGAGGGGGCGCTTTACCAGTGCTTTGCCAGGATCGTGGACCGCTACAAGAGCAACAACGCTTACATCCTGGTGGTGGAGCTCACCAGCAACCTGCGCAAATACCAGCGCAGAGAGTACTATCGGTTCAGCTGCGCGCTGGAAATGAACGCCAGGACCCTCCAGGAGGAGGAGCTGCAGGCCATCGAGGAGAAGGCGCCGCTGGAGCTTCAGCCCAACCTTCCCATCAAGCGCAGCGTCATTGTGGATATCAGCGGCGGGGGATTGCGGTTCATCTCCGCCCAGCGGTATGAGCCGGACAGCCTGATCTACTGCAGTTACCAGCTGATGAAGGGGGAACAGCGCAAAAAATATGAGGTGGTGGGAAAGGTGCTGGCGGTGAAGGAGCTGGAGAATAAGCCGGGGACCTTTGAGCACCGGGTACAGTATTACAATCTGGACGTGCGGACCAGAGAGGAGATCATCAAGTTTATCTTTGAGGAGGAGCGCAAAAGCCGTAAGAAGGACTGAGACGACGTTGGAACGAAAGCATGAAAATATTCGGACGGCGCAGCGGGAGGGAATATGGCAAAAAAAATTCTGGTAGTAGATGACTCTGCACTTATGAGAAGAGTATTATGTGATATAATCAACAGTGACACGAGATTCCAGGTTGCCGATAAGGCGACCAACGGCCTGGAGGCGTTTGATCTGATCAGCCGGAATACGTATGACGCGGTGGTGCTGGATGTGAACATGCCCAAAATGAACGGGCTGGACCTTCTGCGCAAGCTGCGGAAGTACCGGATATCCGTCCGGATTATGATGGCCAGCACGGACACCAGGGAGGGGGCCCAGACGACCCTGGACGCCCTGGAGCTGGGGGCGCTGGACTTTATCCATAAGCCGGACAACGCGGCGGACTGCCGCGTGGATACCTTCCGGGAGAATCTGCTGCGGATCCTGAGCGTGGTGGTGGAGAGCAGGCCGCCGGTCTACGAGACGCCGGAGCAGCAGGAGCAGAAAACCCAGACCAACCGCAGGATGGTGGATATCCTCCAGCGGAACACGGCGAAGATTCCCGGAAAGAAGCTGGTGGCCATCGCCAGCTCCACCGGAGGCCCGAAGGCGCTGCAGGATGTGATCCCCAAGCTGCCCGCCGGGCTGGACGCGCCGGTGCTTCTGGTGCAGCACATGCCCAAGGGGTTTACCGCCTCTCTGGCGGACCGGCTGAATGCGCTCAGCGAGGTCACGGTGAAGGAGGCGGCGGACGGGATGACGCTGGAGAGCGGCACGGTCTATATCGCCAAGGGCGGCCAGCACATGAATGTGCGGACCTCACCCGGCGGACAGTACACCATCCGGCTGTCCGACGAGCCCAACCGGGAGGGCGTCAAGCCCTGTGCCAACTACATGTACGAGTCGCTCATGGACAGCGGGTTTGACAACATCGTCTGTGTGGTGATGACCGGCATGGGAGCCGACGGCACGGAGGGCATACGGAATCTGGAGAGCAAAAAGAAAGTGCATGTGATCGCGCAGGACCAGGCCACATCCACCGTGTACGGTATGCCCAAGAGCGTTGTGAGCGCCGGGCTGGCGGATCAGGTGGTCCCTCTCGACAAGATTGCACAGGAAATTATTTTACGCGTTGGTGTAAAGGCTTAAAAAGCGGATACCAATGATGTATAGGCCCTGAGGGCGGAATGGAGGCAAAAATGGACGTAAGCCAGTATCTTGAGATTTTTCTCGACGAGACAAAGGAGCATTTGCAGAATCTGAACACACAGATTCTGGAGTTGGAGTCGGACCCGGAAAGCATGGATACGATCAACGAGATCTTCCGTGCGGCACACTCCCTGAAGGGTATGGCGGGAACCATGGGCTACAAGCGTATGCAGAACCTGACCCACGACATGGAGAACGTGTTTTCCGAGGTGCGCAACGGCAACATCAAGGTACAGCCGGATATGATCGACGTCCTGTTCCAGTGCCTGGACGCTCTGGAGGAATACACGGACAATATCCAGTCCTCCGCCGACGAGGGCACCAACGATAACGAGCCCTTGATCAAGCAGCTGAACGATATCCTGAATGGAAATAAGGGCGGCGCCGCGCCCGCGCCCGCACCTGCCAAGGAGGCTCCCAAGGAGGAGAGCCCTGCGGCGGACGGCGACGCCAAGTGGAACAATATCGTGCTGGATGAGAGCCAGATCAGCGTGATCAATGAGGCCAAGAACCAGGAGAAAGGCGTGTTCGGCCTGACGGTGGAGGTGCAGGAGTCCTGTATCCTCAAGGCGGCCAGAGCGTTCCTGGTGTTCAAGGCGTTAGAGGAGAAGGGCGAGATCCTGGTATCCGACCCCAGCGCGCAGGATGTGGAGGATGAAAAGTTTGACCGGGATTTCACGCTGATCGTGGTATCCGACTCCCCGTTGGAGGAGCTGATCAAGGCGGCCGCCAATGTGTCCGAGATCGCCAATGTGGTCGGCGCGCCCCTGAACCTGGAGGAGAATAAGAATATCAAGGCCGCGGAGGCAGCGGCGGCCAAGGAGGAGGAGAAGGCCAAGAGCGCCCCTGCAGCCGCCCCTGCAGCCGCGCCCGCACCCGCCAAGAAGAAGGAGGAGCCCAAGAGCGCACCCGCCGCAAAGGGCGGCGAGAAGAAGATCTCCAAGCCGGTGGTGAACCGCACGGTCCGCGTGGATATCGAGAAGCTGGACGGTCTGATGAATCTGGTCAGCGAGCTGATCATCGCCAAAAACTCTCTGGTGTCCGCGTCCAGCCAGGGCGAGAGCGGCACCACCAGCGCGGCCTTCAACGAGCAGATCGAATACCTGGAGAGCGTCACCACCAACCTGCACGAGTCTGTGATGAAGGTGCGAATGGTGCCCATCGAGAGCGTGGTGGCGAAGTTCCCCCGCATGATCCGCGACCTGTCCAAGACCCTGGGCAAGAAGATGGAGCTGTATATGACCGGAGAGGAGACGGAGCTGGACCGCACCGTGGTGGACGAGATCGGAGACCCTCTGATGCACCTTCTGCGGAATTCCGCGGACCACGGTCTGGAGTCTGCGGAGGTACGTGCCGAGCGCGGCAAGCCTCCGGTGGGATCGATCTTCCTGGACGCATATCAGGACGGCAACAACGTGGTGATCGAGGTTCGGGACGACGGCAACGGCATCGATGTGGAAGCGGTCAAGAACAAGGCGCTTGAGCGCGGCACCATCACCCCGGAGCAGGCGGGGAACATGAGCGACAAGGAGATCATCAACCTCCTGTTCCTGCCCAGCTTCTCCACCGCCAAGCAGGTGACCGACATCTCCGGGCGCGGCGTGGGACTGGATGTGGTGCGCTCCAAGATCGAGGCCTTAAGCGGCGAAGTGGAAGTAAAGAGCGAGCTTGGCGTGGGAAGCACCTGGACGATCCGGCTGCCCCTGACGCTGGCCATCATACAGGCGCTGATGGTGGTAGTCGGCGGCGAGAAGTACGCCATCTCCCTGGGATCCATCGAGACCATCGAGACCATCGAGCCCAACGATATCAAGCTGGTACAGAATGAGGAAGTGATCAACCTGCGCGGCACGGTGATCCCCCTGATCCGGCTCCCCGAGGTGCTGGATGTGAAGAGTACCACGAACCCCGGCGACAGCCTGGTGTCCGTGATCGTGAAGAAGGGGGATAAGCTGGCGGGGCTGGTGATTGACGAGCTGCTGGGACAGCAGGAGATCGTTATCAAGTCCCTCGGAAAGTATATCAAGAAGTGCAAGATTATCAGTGGAGCAACCATTTTGGGCGACGGCGAGGTGGCGCTGATCCTGGATGCCAACGCTTTGATTTAAGGAAGGGAGAGAGACACAATGGAACAGTTACATACCGCAAAGAATACCGATATTGATATCCTGGGGGATGAGAGAAGAGTCGCAGTGGAAACGCTGCAGTTTATCGTGATCAGTGTGGGGGAGGAGCAGTACGGCATCGACATCCGCTACATTGACAATATCGTGAGGATGCAGCATATTACCAGGGTGCCCAAGGTTCCCGCATACCTGAAGGGCGTGATCAATCTGCGCGGCGAGGTGATCCCGGTGATGAGCATCCGCCTGAAGATGGGGCTGGCCGCAGACGAGATCACCCGGACGACCCGCATCATCATCCTGCGTTCGGAGCAGGAGGGGAATGTGGGCGTGATCGTGGACGAGGTGAAGGAGGTTGTGACCCTTCCCGTGGATGAGATTGAGAAGGTTTCCCATGACGCCAAGGGCGGAAAGCCCGTCTCGATCTCCGGGATCGGCAAGCACAACGGGGAGCTGATCTCCCTGCTGGATTTAAGCTCCATTACGCTGGAGGAGAGCGAATAGGACAAAGGAATAAATTGCGACGATTGAGACGCGGGGAAATAAGGAGAACATTTCATGGCAGAGCTTAGCTTAGAGCAGGTTACAGAGCAATACTATGACGTACTCAGGGAGATCGGCAACATTGGGGCCGGAAACGCCATGACAGCGCTCTCCCAGATGCTTCAGTGCAAGGTGGACATGAAGGTGCCGCAGGTGAAGCTTTTGGAGTTCTCTGAGGTGGGAGCGCTGATGGGCGGCGAGGAACAGATCATGGTCGGCGTGTTCCTCGGCGTTGAGGGCGATATCACCGGAAGCATGATGTTTTTGGTGGAGCAGAAGAGCGCCAAGCACCTGATCAACAAGATTATGATGGGAATGGCTACGGAGGGGGAGGCGTTTACGGAGATGGAGCTGTCCGCCATGCAGGAGGTCGGCAACATCATTACCGGCGCGTACTTAAATTCCCTCTCCACCCTCACGAACCTGTGCATCGTGCCTACGCCTCCGGCGCTGACGGTGGATATGGCGGGGGCGATCTTAAGCGTTCCGGCCATTGAGTTCGGTATCTTCGGGGATAAGATCCTGCTGATCCAGTCCCAGTTTTTTGACGAAGTGGAAATCGACGGATATTTTATTCTGATCCCGGATGTGGACTCTTACGCGAAGATCCTTTCTTCGCTTGGCATGTCCGTGTAGCTGCGGAGAGGGGAGTCAGCTATGGGAGAGATCATTAAGGTGGGAATGGCGGATTTAAAAACCTGTGTGAGCCCCAACGGTGTGACCACGCTGGGGCTTGGTTCCTGTGTGGGGATTGCGCTCAGGGATCCAGTCAGCAAGGTGGGGGGCCTGGCGCACATCATGCTTCCGGATTCCACTGCCATCCGGAATTCACAGCAGAATATTGCCAAATTTGCGGACACCGGCATCGAGGAGCTGGTGCGCCAGATGGAGAGTCTGGGCGCCAGAAGAGGCCGTATCGTCGCGAAGATTGCCGGAGGCGCCACGATGTTCCAGTTTCAGGGGCGCACCAACAGTACCATGCAGGTGGGCCAGCGGAACGTGGAGGCCACCAAGAAGAAGCTGGGAGAGATGAAGATCCCGATCCTGGCGGAGGATACCGGTGCCAACTATGGGCGCACCGTTATTTTTTACCCGGAGACGGGGGAATTTCATATTAAGGCGGTAGGGAAGCCGGAGTCCGTGATCTGAGTGCGGGATCCGGGCAGGAAGATAGGTGTGACATGAACAGAAATAATATGCCGTTGGTTTTGATGCTGGCAGCCGGGGCGGTTACCTGCGTGATCACTTATATCAATGATTATCCCATGCTCAACAGGCTGGTCACGCTGTTGATCGTGCTGCTGCTCTTTTATTTCCTCGGAAGCCTGATGAAATGGACGCTGGACTATTTTGACAGCCAGAACGAGAAAAAGAGCAAGGAAGAGGGAGAGGTCATAGAGAAGGACACGGATGTCGGGTCGGAGAACAAAGAGGAGACGGGGAGCGAAGAATAAGCCGATTGGATGGAGGTTACCTGGATGTCCATGGATGAAACCGAACGGAAGAAGCTTCTGGAGGAATACGCGAAGAATAAGACACCGGAGGCCAGGGAAAATCTGATCCTGGAGTATGCGCCGTTGGTAAAGGTGGTGGCGGGGCGTCTGAGCATGTATCTGGGGTATAATGTGGAGTACGAGGATCTAGTCAGCTATGGGATCTTCGGGCTCATTGACGCGATTGACAAGTTTGACTGCTTCAAGGAGGTCAAGTTTGAAACCTACGCAAGCCTCCGCATCCGGGGGGCGATCCTGGACCAGATCCGCAAGATGGACTGGATCCCCAGGACGATCCGGCAGAAGCAGAAGCGGATCGAAAACGTGATCAAGGAGATCGAGCAGAGCACCGGGCACAGCGCTTCGGACGAGGAGATCGCCAAAGCGCTGGGGATAACGGACGACGAATACCTGGACTGGCAGTCCCAGATGAAGATCACAGGGCTGGTGTCTCTGAATGAATATATGGAGCAGGGCAGTGATGTGTCGCAGGATTACAGCAGCCACACCACCGCCCGTTTTGAGAGCCCGGAGGAGCGGGTGGAGAAGAAGGAGCTGACGAAGGTGCTGCGGGAAGCGCTGGAGCTGCTCACCGAGAAGGAGCAGAAGGTCATCACGCTCTATTATTTTGAGGAGCTGACGCTGAAGGAGATCAGCAGCATCCTGGAGGTGTCGGAATCGAGGATATCCCAGCTCCACACCCGGGCCCTGCAGAAGATGAGGGGAAAGATGGGGCCCTACATGGGGATCCTGTCGGACAACTGAGCGCGGGCACGCGCAGAGGAGAGGACGACTATGCGCAACGGATATTTTCAACTGGTAAAGACCGAGGACGGTTTTGGCGTGAAACTGTTTCCGCCGAAGGACGGCGGTGAGGCGGTCCAGCTGGCGGAGCTGATGAACTATCTGGACAGCCATCAGATCGAGTATGAGGTGAAAACGCTGAAGGAAGCCCTGGGAGGGGACGGCGATCAGGTGGTGCCCCTCGGCAGCACGGAATGTCCCGCGGTGGCGGAGTCCTACCGGCTGCAGGTGGACAGCGACGCCATGCGGGCCGTTGCCCGGTTTTATCCTGCTTCCGAGACGGGCGAGCGGATGTCCCAGGAGGAGTTTGTCAAGGATCTGCGATACAAGGGGATCAAGTTCGGCGTCCAGCAGAAGCTTCTGCAGACCTTCTTTCAGTCTGCCGGCGTCTACTGCATGGACCTGGTGGTGGCAAAGGGCCAGCCGCCGCGGCAGGGGGAGGATGCCAGGATCGAGTATTATTTTAATACGGACATCCATGCCAAGCCGGCGGTGAAAGAGGACGGCAGCGTGGATTATTTTCATTTGGATATGCTGATCCCGGAGGATCCGGGAGATTTTGGGTGCAATATCATGGGAAGCCGCATCAAGCCCAGGGAAGTGAGGAAGGCCACCCTGCGGTACGGAAAGAATATCCAGCTCTCGGAGGACCGCATGACATTGACCTCCATGGTCAACGGGCATGTGACCCTGGTGGACGGGAATGTGTTTGTGTCAAACGTCTATGAGGTGGAGAACGTGGACACCTCCACGGGCAACATTGATTTTGACGGGAGCGTCCAGGTGAACGGCAACGTGGCCTCCAACTTTTCGGTGAAGGCGAAGGGGAACGTGATCATAAACGGCGTGGTGGAGGGCGCATACATCGAGGCCGGCGAGGACATCATTATTGCCAGGGGAATGAACGGCATGGGGAAGGGCGTCCTGAAGGCCGGAAGGAACATTGTGGCGAAGTTTTTGGAAAATGCCACCGCGGAGGCGGACGGGTATGTGAGCACGGACTCCATCCTGCACAGCAGGGTGTCCGCGGGCACGGAGATCACCGTCACCGGAAAGCGCGGCTTTATCACGGGGGGTCATGTCCAGGCGGATGAGAAGATCGATGTAAAGACGCTGGGAGCGGTCATGGGCGCGTCCACGGTGGTGGAGGTCGGCGTCAATCCTAAGCTGAAGAATCAGTACCAGAGGCTGCAGAAGGAGATCGGGGAGATCGTGCGGGATATCCGGGGGGCGCAGCCCATCCTCGCCAACTTTACCCAGAAGAAGGCAAAGGGTGCCCGCTTTAACGAGGATCAGCTCAAATATATCCGAGAGACCGCCCAGCTTTTGGAGGCGAAGAAGGCGGAGCTGGAGCAGAAAAACAGCGAGATGAAGCAGCTCCAGGAGAATTTTTCCCCGGACAAGAAATCGTCGGTGCTGGTGCGGGGCGAGGTGTACCCGGGAACCACGATCATCATCGGGGACGTGTCCATGGTCGTGCAGAGTAATGTGAAATACTGCCGGTTTGAAAAGGTGGACGGCGATGTGAAAATGTTGCCGCTGTAGAGAGAAGGAGGTCGGATGATGGCATTTGGATCAATCGAGATCGTCTCAATGACGCGCACGCAGGACTATACCACGATCAAACAGAACGAGGACAACAAGGCGCTGGTGGACCAGAGCAATTTCAGCCAGCAGATGAACAAGCAGTCGGAGCAGCTGACCCGGCAGGTGAACAGCAGCGACCATGCGGATTGGTACAACCAAAAGCAGGATGCCAAGGAGAAGGGCCGGAACGAGTACCAGGGAGACGGAGGCCGGAACCGCAGGCAGAAAAAGGAACCCGACCGGGTGGTTCTGAAGGAACGCGGCGGATTTGACATGAAGATCTGAGGAGCGGTTAGATGGGTGTATTGGAGATGGTCCTGCTCATAGCAGGAGCGGTCATTTTTATAGTGAGCTTTGTCCTTCCGGCGGCGCGGGAGGAGCTTCCCCCACAGACGCAGCAGATGGCCAGGGAAGAGATCCAGAAGCTCGTCTCCCAGGAGATGAACGAGGCGAAAGGCCGTGTGGAGGACCTGGTGGAGGAGACGGCGGATGCGGCTCTGGAAAAGACGGAGCGGTCTCTGGAGAAGCTTTCCAATGAGAAGATCATGGCGGTGAGCGATTACTCGGATACGGTGATCCAGCAGATTCACAAGAACCACGAGGAGGTCATGTTCCTCTACGACATGCTGAACGATAAGCACACCAGCCTGAAGAAGGCGGTGAGCCAGGTCAACCAGACCGTGGGCCAGATCAACGAGATGGCGAAGAACGTGAAGGACAGCAGACGGGACGCGGAGGCGGCGGTGAGCAGCTGGAAGCAGATCCAGCTGGAGACCATGGACTGGCAGCAGCAGGACGCCGGGATCAAGCGGATCCTGCGGATGCAGCAGGATGCCGCTCCAAAGGAGGCGCCTTTGGATGATGCCGCGGACGGCGGCTTTGCTTTCTACGCAGGGCAGGATTCGGACAGCGCGGAAACGGCGGACGGTTCGGACGGGCAGCCGTTTGGGAGCGCGGTTCCCTGGGGCCCCGGGGAGCTGGGAGCGGACGAAGCGGTACCGGGGTGGATGGAGGTTTCCCAGCCCTCCCCGGAGGAAAAGCCATCGCCCCGGGGAACGGCGGTGCCCGGGGGAACGGCTGCGGTACCCGGGATGGATGTGGCAAGCGGAAACAGCAACGACCGGATCCTCTCGCTCTATCGGCAGGGAAAAACCACCGTCGCCATCGCGAAGGAGCTGGGACTGGGCGTGGGAGAGGTCAAGCTGGTCATCGACCTGTACAAGAGCCACCTGTAAAAGGCGATGGGGCGGAGGAAGGATAGGGCATGAAACTGCGATATTATCTGCGGGGACTGGGGATCGGTATACTGGTCACCGCTTTGCTTTTGGGGATTGCCGGAGGAAAAGAAGAGAAGCTAAACGACGCCCAGATCCGGGCCAGAGCGGCGCAGCTGGGCATGGTGGAGGGCTCCTCCCGGGTGCTGGAGGATCTGCAGACCCCGGAGGCGGGGACGCCGGAGACGCTCTCCGGAGAAGCGGCGGATGTTCCCGGAACCGCGGATGCGCCTAAGGAGACAGCGGGCACGGAATCCCCGGAGGAGACAAACGGGAAGGATCCGGGTGCGGAAACTGCGGAGACAGAAAGGAATGTGCCGGAGAATACGGGAGCGGCGGACAGACCGGAAGATCCCCTGGCTGCGGGACAGCAGCCGGGGACAGGATCGGAGCCGGCGGAACCGGTGGGATCGTCCCCCGCACCGTCTGAACCGGATGCGGAGGAAGAGCTCCCGGAGGGGGAGTCCGTGCGCTTTACCATAAGCAGCGGCTCCGGCTCCTACAGTATCTGCCGTGATCTGGAGCAGGCGGGCCTGGTGGAGGACGCAGGGGCGTTTGACGCCTTCCTGAACGAGAACGGATACAGCAGACGGCTGCGCACCGGGACCTTTTCCATTCCCGCAGGGGCCGGCATGGAGGAGATCGCCCGTATCCTGACGGGAGGTTAAGAGCCGTTCAGCCCGCGCCATTCGCAAAGCCGCGCTGGCGCGCTTCCCGGCGGTTCCCGCCTGTCTTTGCTCATTTCATGGCGCTCCCTCGCCAGCCGTATCCGGAGGAACAGCTGTGCAAGCACGCGTTTCCTCCGAACCCGGCTGCCGGCTGAACGGAAAACAGAAAATTTCCAAAACCCCTTGCAAGAGGGGTTTTGTTATGGTATAATCTCACCGTTGTGACCATCAATCACGCAGTCTCTACTTGCAGATGGTGTCCGTGGGGCGAAGAGCCGGCGGATAGTCTGTGAGGCAGACCGCCCCTTTGACGCGGGGGAGGTTCGCGGCCCGGCCGCGGAGGAGTCTGCGGAAGAATTTAACCAAATGGAGGGAAAGACATGAGCGTTATTTCTATGAAGCAGTTGTTGGAAGCAGGTGTGCATTTCGGCCACCAGACCAGAAGATGGAACCCTAAGATGGCTCCCTATATCTTCACGGAGCGGAACGGCATCCACATCATCGACCTGCAGAAGTCGGTGGGGAAGGTGGACGAGGCTTACAAGGCAGTCTCCGAGATTGCCGCACAGGGCGGCACCATCCTGTTTGTGGGTACCAAGAAGCAGGCGCAGGACGCGGTAAAGACGGAAGCGGAGCGCTGCGGTATGTATTATGTAAACGAGAGATGGCTGGGCGGTATGCTCACCAACTTTAAGACGATCCAGTCCCGTATCGCGAGACTTCATGCCATTGAGACCATGTCCGAGGACGGCACCTTTGACGTGCTGCCCAAGAAGGAAGTGATCCAGCTTAGAAAAGAGTGGGAGAAGCTTGAGAAGAACCTGGGCGGCATCAAGAATATGAGCCGGATCCCCGACGCGATCTTTGTGGTCGATCCCAAGAAGGAGCGGATCTGTGTGCAGGAGGCTCACGCGCTGGGGATCACGCTGATCGGTATCGGCGATACCAACTGT
>CANPWJ010000028.1 GCA_947584035.1 uncultured Acetatifactor sp.
TCACCATCATCCCTGGCGCTCTTGGAAAGGAAGACAAGGTATTTGCCGGAGATATCGAATTAGACCTGAACAAGTAAGTCTGCGAGGAGGAATACACGATGGACGAGAAAACAATGATTGATGACCTTGTAAAGATGCTGGATTCCGGCATGATGAACGGTGTCGGACATGTAAATGTTGACACGGAAGCAGGTGAGCAGTCAAAGAACGTTCAGACGATGGGCTGCACGGATTGTTCCAGAACGCCGTTGGCCTGCAGTGTACCCACTCTCCACGAAGGCTTAGATGATTACCAGTAACAACATCAAAAATATAAAAATAGGAGGAAAAAAACTATGGCAGAAGCAAATGCAACGCAGGTAAACAACCTGGTAAACTTATTGGATGGTTACGCAACCAAGGGCGGCCATCATCTGAACGTAAACGTGCTGAACAGAGACACGCTCCTGGACGCTCAGAAGCATCCTGAGAACTATCCTCAGCTGACCATCCGCGTATCCGGCTATGCCGTCAACTTCATCAAGCTGACTCCTGAGCAGCAGGCAGACGTTATCTCCCGTACATTCCACGAGAGCGTTTAATCTGTATCGGATTGTCACCAAAGATACGAGAACCCGGGAGGATCCTTTCTCCCGGGTTTTTTACAAAACGCCGCATCATCTGAGAAAGGAAGTAAAACTATGCAAGGCAGAATTCACTCTCTGGAAAGCTTTGGCACAGTGGACGGCCCCGGCACGCGCTTCGTGGTGTTTGTGCAGGGATGCCCCATGAGATGCGCTTACTGCCACAACCCCGACACCTGGGAAATGAACGGCGGCACCCTCATGGAGCCCGCCGAAATCATTGAGCAGTTTGAACGAAACATCAGTTTTTACAAGGACGGCGGCATCACCGTCACAGGAGGCGAGCCCCTGATGCAGATTGATTTCCTGATCGATCTGTTCACGCTGGCCAAGAAAAAGAACATCCACACCTGCATCGATACCTCCGGCATCGCCTTCAACCCGGACAACGCCCCTCTGATGGAAAAGATGGACAGGCTGATGACGCTGACCAATCTGGTGATGCTCGATATCAAACACATTGATCCGGAAAAGCACAAGGATCTGACTTCACAGCCCAACGAAAATATCCTGAAATTTGCCGCCTATCTGAATGAAAAGAATGTGGACATGTGGATCCGGCATGTGATCGTGCCCGGGATCACGGACGATGACAAATATCTCTTTGACCTGGGCTACTTTATCGGCCAGTTCCATAACCTGAAGGCCCTGGATGCCCTGCCCTATCACACGATGGGAAAGCCCAAGTATGAAAAGCTTGGCATGAAATACCGTCTGGAGGGCGTGGAGGCCTTAAACAAGGATGTGCTCCTGAAGAAAAAGGAAGTCATCCTGGACGGGATCCGCAAAAGACGCGCGGAAATGGGCAGCACGCACTGACATGCGCCCCGCGGGGGCGGATGAGGACGCCCGGGTGAAAAAAGTTTTCATTTAGGCTTGTATTCAACCGTCATTTATATTACAATGTAACAAAGGATTTACTATACGTTTTAAGGAGGATTTCAATTATGGCATATGTGATCGGTGATGCTTGTGTTGCTTGCGGCGCATGTGAAGCTACCTGCCCGGTTGGCGCGGTCAGCATGGGCGACGGAAAGTTTGAGATTGATCCCGACAAGTGCATCAGCTGCGGCTCCTGCGCAGGCGGCTGCCCGGTTGGCGCGATCTCTGAGGGTTGAGTTCCCCTCTTTTCCACATGGCACAAAAAGGCATTTCAGAAAATGAAATGCCTTTTTTTCTTGTGCGTATTCAGGTCAATGGGGCGCACCTCCTTCTCCTTTTCCGACGCAGCCGCGCCCTTTTTCTTTTTTTCCTGCCGGGCAGCCGCCTTTTTGATCTTTCGGGAAGCACTCTTGGAACGAAGGAGCTCGTCCATCCGCTGATAGTATTCCTCAGTCCTCTGCTCCTGCCTGTGGTCCCGCTCTTCCTCGCGCTCCTCCTGCGCCCGGAACTGGTAGTCCAGTTCCTTGATGACACATTCCCGGATCTCCCTGCTGAGCTCCTGATTGTTTTCCTGAAGCGTCTCCCGGATAAGCTGTTGCAGCAGCCACTGTAAGCGCCTGGACTTTTCCTCCCGATCCTCCGGGACGACCTTTGTCTCCGCCTCCCGGCTGGCCACAATATGGATCGCCATGGGGCTGCTCTCCTCCGTTTCTCCTGCTCCCTCCGGCCCTTCCGGAAGCGCGGTTTCAGCCCTGGCAGCTTCGTTTTCCTGTGGCAGCACATCCAGTCTGCCATCCTTTAAGATCATCTTGATCGCTTTCAACTGTAATCCCCTCTCCTTCATACCTTTGATCTGTTTGAACCGTTCCACATCCTCCTCCGTATAGTAGCGGTGCCCCAGCTCGTTGCGCTTGATCGGCAGGTGCAGCTCCTCCTCCCAGTAGCGCAGCACGTGGCTTTCCACCTTTACCTCTTTTGCAGCGTCGGAAATCAACAGGTACTGACTCATAGTGCTTCTCCTTTCTCATCAAATGCATAAATAGTAAAGTAAATAAAAAGAGAACGCGATGTGGTTCCACACGTTCTCTTTTGTATAAGGATTCTATTTTCTCTCCAGGTTTGCAAACTTGGTGTATTCCGGCAGCCAGGCCAGCTCCACCGTCCCGATGGGGCCGTTTCGCTGCTTGGCGATAATGACCTCGGATATCCCTTTCTTTTCGCTGTCATGGTGGTAATAGTCGTCCCGATAGAGAAACATCACCACATCCGCGTCCTGCTCGATCGCCCCCGACTCTCTCAGATCGGAAAGCATCGGCCTGTGATCCGGCCGCTGCTCCACCGCACGGGAAAGCTGGGACAATGCCAGAACCGGCACATTCAGCTCCCTGGCCAGCGCCTTCAGGGAACGGGAAATATCGGAAATTTCCTGCTGCCTGGAATCCGTGCGCCCGGAGCCGGTCATCAGCTGCAGATAATCGATGATCACCATGGACAGCTCATTCTCCAGCTTCAGCTTCCGGCATTTGGAACGAAGCTCCGGCACGGTGATCCCCGCCGTATCGTCGATCATCAGCCGGGAACGCCCTATAATGCCCGCGCTCTCGATCAGGCGCTCCCACTCCGGATCGCTCAGCTGCCCGGTTCGTAGCTTCTGCGCATCCACATTGGACTCCAGGGAAAACATACGGTTGATCAGCTGCTCCTTGCTCATCTCCAGACTGAAGATGACCACTGATTTTTTCTGTTTAAACGCCACATGCTGCGCAATATTCAGGGCAAATGCGGTTTTTCCCATGGAGGGACGCGCCGCGATCAGCACCAGGTCGGAGGGCTGCAGCCCCGCCGTGCGGTAATCCAGATCGGTGAAGCCTGTGGCCACACCAGTCACATAGCCCTTGCTGCGGGACGCCGCCTCGATCCGGTCCATAGCGTTCATCACCACCGTGCGGATCGGCGTAAAATCGTTGCCGCTGCGCTTCTGTACCAGCTGAAAGACACGCTTCTCCGTATCCTCCAGGATAAATTCCAGGCTTTCCCTGCCCGCGTAACAGGTATTGGCGATCTCCTCATTCAACCGGATGAGTCTGCGGAGCGTCGCCTTCTCCGCCACAATGGCCGCATAATACTTGATGTTCGCCGACGTGGGCACCGCGGTGATCAGATCCCGCACAAATTCCAGACTGCTCACCTCCGGCGGGACGTCCTTCTCCCTGAGCCGATCCTGCAGAGTGACCAGATCCACCGGCTTCCCCTCATTGTTGAGCTCCACCATCGTCTCAAACAGCACACCGTACTGCCTGTTGTAAAAATCTTCTCCCGTAATCTGTTCGGAGGCCACCACAATGGCATCTCGGTCCATGATCATGGAGCCAATGACCGACTGTTCCGCCTCCACGCTGTGGGGCAGGATCCTCTTGAGTACATTTTCATCCATGGCCGGCATATGTCACAACAACCTTTCTACGTCACTACGCTTCTACTATCTTCACATGCAGCTTGCCGGTCACCTGGGGATGAAGCTTTACCGCCACCTCATGGGAGCCAAAGCTTTTCAGGCTCTCCGGCAGCTGGATCTTTTTCTTGTCGATCTCCAGGTTGTGCTGCTCTTTATACGCCGCCGCGATCTCCTTGGTGGACACGGATCCAAACGCTTTTCCGCCCTCGCCCGCCTTGATCTTAAGGGTCACCTGCTTGTCCTCCAGCTGGGCCGCCAGAGCCTTGGCCGCATCCAGCTGCTCCTGGGCCACCTTGGCGGCATTCGCCTTCTGAAGCTTCAGATCGTTCATATTCTTAGGCGTAGCCTCCACCCCGATCTTTCTGGGCAAAATATAATTCCTCGCATAACCCTCGCTGGCCTCGATGACATCTCCCTTTTTCCCCAGCTTCTTCTCATCCTGCAGTAAAATAATCTTCATAGCACCCATTCCTTTCCCTTTATCCGTTCCGCCGCGCTAGATTTCCTGATTTTCCAGCATACTGTCAATCGTATGCTTGAGCACGCCGATGGCCTCGGCGATCCCCGCGCCCTCCATCTGACACGCCGCCGTATTCAGGTGGCCGCCGCCGCCCATGCGCTCCATGATAATCTGCACATTGACCTCATCGATGGAGCGCGCGCTGACGTAGATCTTTCCCTGATAGTCCGTCAGCACAAAGCTGGCCTTGATACCCCGGATATTCAAAAGCTCGTTTGCCGCCTGGGCCCCGATGACCGTAGGGCTTGGCAGGTCGTCCGCCGTACACACGGAGATGGCAAAGAACTGCCGGTAGATCTCCGCCTGGCTGACCGCGTCCGCCTTCGCCTTATATTCCAGCGCATCCTCGCGGAACAGCTTCCTCACGCGAGTCACATCTGCGCCGCTCCTCCGCAGAAACGCGGCCGCTTCAAAGGTACGGACCCCGGTCTTGGTCATAAAGTTGTTGGTATCGATCATAATGCCGGAATACATGCAGTCCGCCTCCTCCGGACGGATCTTGATATTTTCGTAGGTGTACTGCAGAATCTCCGATACCATCTCACAGGCGGAGGAGGCATAGGGCTCCACGTAGGAGAGCGTCGCGTTTTCCACCGTCTCCGTTCCCTGCCTGTGATGATCCAGAACCACCACGGACTTGCAGAACCGGAGCAGCTCCGGACATTCCGTGATGGAGGGCTTGTTTACATCCACCACCACCAGCACCGAATTGTTTCCCGCCAGTTCAATGGCCCGCTGGTGGTCAATGATCATATCCTCCTCGTACTCCGGGTTATTCTGAAACAGCTCCAGCAGCGGCTGAATGGTACCCGGGGCCTCGCTCAGCACAATATTGCATTTTCTTCCCAGCGTCTGAGCGATCCGGTAAATTCCCACCGCCGCTCCGAAGCTGTCCACATCCGGCATCCGGTGTCCCATGACCAGCACCCGGTCCTTGCCGGTGATGATCTCCCGCAGGGCATGGGCCTTTACACGGGCCTTCACCCGGGTATTCTTCTCCACCTGCTGGCTCTTGCCGCCGTAATAGGTAATGCTCTCGGGGGTCTTGATGACCGCCTGGTCGCCGCCGCGCCCCAGAGCCAGGTCGATGGCATTTCGTGCAAATTCATAATTCTGCGCATAGGTCAGGCCGTCCAGGCCAATCCCCATACTGATCGTCACCGCCATCTCATTTCCGATGTTGACCGTCTTGACTTCCTCCAGCAGGTCGAACCGGCTTTCCTGCAGGGAGGCGATGGCCTTCTTCCGCAGGATCACCAGATACTTGTCCTTCTCCAGCTTCTTGCAGATCCCGTCCAGGGCGGAAATATATTTGTTGACCTTCCGGTCGATCAGGGCGATCAATAGGGAGCGCCTTACCTCCTCCACGCTCTCCAGCGCCTCCTCATAGTTGTCCAAATAGATCATCCCCACGGCGAGGCTCTGGTCATCCACCTCCTGGAGAGCGATGCGCAGCGCCGTCTCGTCAAAGAGATACATGGCGATCAAATAGCCGTCATAGCCCTCCGCTTCGATCATATCGCTGTTTTCCGCCATCTCCCGAAGCGAGATCTTGCGGAATTTGGCTACATATTCGCTGCCGTCATACTCCAGCTCGTACTGGGCCTCCTCCACCCCGTATTCATCCGGAAGCCGATCCCGGGTGATCGTGGGGAACAGGGCGGTAATGGACTTGTTGTATCCCTTGGGCTGGTTCACCGCCAGCTCAAAGGCGATGTTGGTCCAGATCACCTTTCCCCCGTCGTCCAGCAGGGCATAGGGGATGTCCAGCTCCCGCAGAAGCTTGCGCTGGATCTGTCCGTACTCCGTGGCAAAGCTGACCAGCTCATTCATAATGACCGGCTTGTTGTAAAAGTAGCGGGACAGCGTAATGATAAAGTAAATGACCGTAAAACAGTTCAGCAGGATGCCGGCCCGGTAGTCGATCAGATAGACCGCCGCATTGACCGCGCACAAAAGAAATCCCAGATAAATGCTGAACTGAAGATACGTCTTGATCCTTCCCTTTAACTTAATACGATTTTTCATAGACAGTACCTCGTGGAGACACGCCTCCGCCCATATGTCCCGGTGCCTTAAAGGCCCGGATCCCGCAGAAACGGCCGGAGACATACACTCTTACTCATTCAGTATACCAAATAATCGCGCACTATGCCACCATTTAATTTGTCATTTTGTGTCGGAAAAGAAAAAATTCAAAAAAGAGTGGCAGACTTTGCTGCCACTCTCCGCCATTTTGCATTGTTTCTCCGGATCAATCCTGTACATAGGGCATCAGGGCAATATGACGCGCCCTTTTGATCGCAACGGTCAGCGCCCGCTGATGCTTGGCGCAGTTCCCGGTGATCCGGCGGGGAAGGATCTTGCCTCTCTCGGACACGTATCTCTTCAGCTTGTTGGTATCCTTGTAATCGATCACATTATCCTTGCCGCAGAATACACAAACTTTCTTTCTTCTGCGCATACCGCCCTTTCTTCTTGCGGAAGAATCCGGTTTCTCTGCCTTATTAAAAGCCATGTCAATACCTCCTATCGAAATCAAAACTTAGTTAAACGGTAATTCCTCGTCAATGCCATCCGGGATGTTCATAAAGCCGTCTCCCGCACCGGAAGGCGCGGGCGTGCCGCCGTTGTTGCTGCCGCCTCCGTGGTAACCGCCGCCGTTATAGCCGCCGTCTCCTCCGCCGGAAGCGTTCTTGCTCTCCGCGAACTCGATCTCATCCACCATTACGCGCACGCTGTAAACCATCTGGCCTTCCTTGTTGGTGTAATTGTCATTCTGAACTCTGCCGCTCAAAACGATCTTCACGCCCTTGTGCAGATAGCGCTCAATAAACTCTGCCTGTCTGCCAAACGCCGTGCAGTTGAAAAAATCCGCATCCGGCTCGCCCTCGCGCTTAAACCTTCTGTCCACCGCGATGGAAAACCGCGCAACCGCAGTCTGGCTGGCTCCCTGAGAGTACCTCACCTCGGGGTCTCTCGTCAAACGTCCCATCAGAATTACTTTATTCATCTTTTAATCTCGCTTTCTACTATGCCTCGTCCTGTCTAACGCATAAGTACCGGATCACATGATCCATAATGCGGATGCGGCTCTCGATCTCGGCGGGAGCAGTACTCTCAGCCTCGAACCGGATGAAGTAATAGAATGCTTCCTTCATCTTCTGGATCTCGTAAGCAAGCCTCTTCTTGCCCCAGTCGTCCACTTCTGTGATGTTTCCGCCGAATCTCTCGACGAGCGCCTTGCACTTGTCAACCACAGCCGCTCTCTCTTCATCTTCGATCTTAGCGCTGACAACAACGGCTAACTCATACTTGTTCATGCTCTTGTTACCTCCTTTTGGTCTCTGGCCCACCTCCATAGTGTGAGCAAGGAATCATATATCACGGTTTGATATGATACCATATTTCCGGCATAAAATCAAGAAAATACGCATAATTTTTACAAGAAGTTTTTATTGCGGATATTCTCTTTTTCTACTTGTTAATTTTAACTAAATATGTTAGTATAAAGAAAACAAAAATATACATTATTCACTAAACCAAAATCAAAAAAAGGAGAAACGCTATGGCAAAAGAGATGATTGCAATGATTTTAGCCGGTGGACAGGGCTCCAGATTGTACGCCCTGACGCAGAACCTGGCTAAGCCCGCAGTTCCTTTTGGCGGAAAGTATCGTATCATAGACTTCCCCCTCTCGAACTGCGTGAATTCCGGCATCGATACCGTCGGCATCCTGACGCAGTATCAGCCGCTTGTTCTGAACGAGTATATTGGAAATGGACAGCCCTGGGATCTGGACCGTCTGTATGGCGGCGTCCATGTGCTTCCCCCTTACCAGCAGGCATCCGGTTCTGACTGGTACAAGGGCACCGCAAATGCAATCTATCAGAATCTTTCCTTTATCAACCGCTACGATCCTCAGTATGTGATCATTCTGTCCGGCGACCAGATCTGCAAGCAGGATTACAACGATTTCCTGCAGTTCCACAAAGAAAAAGGAGCGGAATTCAGCGTTGCCGTTATGGAAGTGCCCTGGTCGGAGGCTTCCCGCTTCGGCCTGATGGTGACCGACGAAAACGACAAGATCACCGAGTTCCAGGAGAAGCCGAAGGAGCCCAAGTCCAACCTGGCCTCCATGGGCATTTATATTTTCAACCGCGATGTGCTGGAGAAGTATCTGTGTGAGGATGAGGCCAATCCCAATTCCTCCAACGATTTCGGAAACGACATCATCCCCAATCTGCTTCGCGATAACCGCAAAATGTACGCATACCGCTTTAAAGGATACTGGAAGGATGTGGGAACCATCTCCTCCCTCTGGGAAGCCAATATGGAGATCATGGATCCCGAACACAGCGGCATCGATCTGTTTGACGAGGACTGGAAGATCTACAGCCGCAACAGCGGCATGACCGGCCACAAGATCGGCGCAGACGCCGTGGTGGAGAACGCCATGATCACCGACGGATGCCGCATCGAGGGCAGCGTTAAGCACTCCATCCTCTTTGCCGGCGTGCAGGTAGAGGAGGGCGCTGTGGTGGAGGATGCCGTAGTCATGGGCAACTCCGTGATCAAGGCCGGCGCCAAGGTGAGCCACTGTATCGTCGCAGAAAACGCTTATATCGGCCAGAATGCCGTGGTGGGCGCTATGCCCGGAAACGGCGAGGACGGCGTTGCCACAGTAGGGCCTGGCGTACATATTGGAGAGCGCGCTCAGATCGGTCCTAAGGCTATGGTAAATAACAACGTAAAGGATGGTGAAACGCAATGGTAAATTCTACGCAGCAAGCATTAGCTATTATTTTCCCCAACAGCTATGACAACGAAGTGCCCTCCCTCGTAAACGAGCGTCTGATGGCATCCATTCCCTTCGCGAGCCGTTACCGTCTGATCGACTTTATCCTTTCCAGTCTGGTTGACAGCGGGATCGATAATATTTCCGTGATCGTCCGCAAAAATTATCTCTCCCTGATCCGGCACCTGGGGAATGGCCGTACATGGGATCTGGCGCGCAAGAACGGCGGTCTGAACATCGTTCCTCCTTTCGCGGAGAAAACGGTCAAGGTGTACAACGGCCGCGTGGAAGCGCTTGCCAGCATCCTGGAGTTTTTAAGGATGCAGAAGGAAAAATATGTCATCATCTCCGATACCAACATCGTGGCAAACTTCGATTTCAACGCGATGATCGACGCGCACATCGAAAGCGGCGCCGATGTGACCATCGCTTACAAGGAAGAGCCTATTCCCTACGGTTTTATGAACCTGCAGCCCACCGCTACCACGGACCTTTATTATACCCTGACTTTGGACAACGGCCGTGTAACGGAGCTTCAGACCAATCCGAAGGACTATGGCCCTCAGAATCTCTCCATGAATATCTATCTGATCGACCGGGAGCTGTTGATCAAGGAGATCACCAAGGCCTACACCAGCGGCTATGTTTATTTCGAGCGTGATATCCTCTCTCCTCAGCTGAATACACTGAATGTCCGGGGATACAAGTATGAGGGATACACCTCCCGCATCACGGATATGGTGAGTTACTTTACCGAGAACATGCGGCTGTTGGACAACGCAAACCTGGATGCGCTCTTTGGACGCGCTCCCATTTACACCAAGGTGCGGGATGACAATCCGACCCGCTACATTGGCAACGCAAAGGTGAAAAATGCCATGGTTGCCGACGGCTGCGTCATTGAGGGAGAGGTGGAGAACTGTATCCTCTTCCGCGGCGTCAAGATCGGAAAGGGCGCGGTGGTCCGCAACAGTATCATCATGGAGGACACCGAGATCATGGGAAATGCCGATGTGGATTATGTGATCACCGACAAGATGGTGACCATCAGCTCGGGCAAGGAATTAAAGGGAAATGCTTCCTTCCCGGTATTTGTGCCCGCATACAAGTCAATGTGATCTCCGAAAAGAGAGAGTCCCGTCCGTCATTTGAAGATGACGAGCGGGACTCTCTTTTCGTTCTTTATCATCCACCGTGATACAGCGCTTCCATCCTTCCCTTTTGCCCCGGCTCCTTTTCCCTTATGCCTCCGGCTCCCGGATCTCCTTCACATTCTTCTCCAAAAGTCTCCGGGCAATCATAATCTGGTGTCCGCATCCCAGACATTTCAAACGGAAATCCGCCCCGGATCGAAGCACCTCCCACTCTCTGCTTCCGCAGGGATGCTGCTTTTTTAATTTCAGAATATCTCCCACGTTGATCTCCATGATCCTTCCCCTCTCTCCTACATATTTCCTACCGCCATATCCTTTACCACTCCCAGAAACTCCCGCAGGAGATTATTGGGAAGCATAGGAAGATAGGTGCTGGCCGCAAGTCCCTCCAAATGAGCGTAACCCTGCTTCTCGGCGATCCGACAAGCGCGAAACACATGAAAGTTGCTGGTGACCAAAACCACCCGTTCCTGCTCCTTGTCAAGCAGCAAGCCGCTGTTTGACAGGTTTTCCGCCGTATTGACGGAAGTGTCCTCCAACAGGATCCGCTCCTCGTCCATCCCCGCGCGGACCAGATATTCCTTCATCCCCTCCGCCTCACTGATCGGCTCGTTTGCCCCCCGGCCGCCGGATACAATGACCCGCGTCTCCGGATTGTCCTGAAGATACACAAGCGCCGCGTCCAACCGTCTTTTCAACACATCGCTGGGGCCGTCCGGCCGCCACTGTGCCCCCAGGATCACACAATAATCCGCTCCGGCCGCCGGCCAATCATTAAAATCTCCCAGGATCTCTGCCTCTATGGTTCCCACGACGATCAGCCCTGCCGCGAACAGAAGCACGGCGGTCACCCGGATCCATTTGGGAAGGTGCTCCACCCAGTTCCTGTGCGCCAGAAGCAGGGAGAGAAGCCCGCAACACACCGCCAGGATGCCCCATATCAAAAAGAAAAAGGTTCCAAACCGCATACAAAAGCCGATCACCAGACAGTACAAAAGACATACGATTCCCAAACATCCCCACAGGAACGCGCCGGCCGACCGCTTTCTGGCCGTCTGTCCCCGGCGATCCAACCGGATGATCTTTCTGTTCTTTTCCGCCGGAACTAAGTCTTTCCTCTTTCGCATCCCGCTCCCCTTACTTCTGTTTCTGGTATCTTTATTTTGCCATACCTTTCTTTAGCCAGTCAATAGCGCCCGGACATTCATTTCTTAATATTTTATTACCTTTTCGCACCTTTTTCTTTTTTCAGACAGGTTTCTATGGTATAATAAGATATGGAGGTGTCTCTCATGGAAACAAAAGAAGCCATCCGACAACTGAACCAGATCGTACAGCAGTATGACAACCTTGTCTTTTTTGGGGGCGCCGGTGTCTCCACGGAGAGCGGCATCCCGGATTTCCGAAGCGTGGACGGATTGTATCATCAGCAGTACGACTATCCCCCGGAAACCATTTTGAGCCACAGCTTTTATCGCTCCCACCCGGAAGAATTCTATCGGTTTTACCGGAACAAAATGCTCTTTCTGGACGCCAAGCCCAATGCGGCCCACCGCAAGCTTGCCGAGCTGGAGCAGGCGGGAAAGCTGCGCGCCGTTATCACCCAGAACATTGATGGTCTGCACCAGGCCGCCGGAAGCCAGGTGGTTCTGGAACTACACGGCTCCGTTCTGCGCAACTACTGCGAGCGGTGCGGCCAGTTCCATGATGTCCGCTATATCGCGGAAGGAACCGGGGTTCCCACGTGTGAAAAGTGCGGCGGCCCCGTAAAACCGGACGTGGTGCTCTATGAAGAAGGGCTGGAGCAAAAGACTCTGAGCTCTGCCGTCCATTACATCCGGAACGCACAGGTGCTGATCATCGGCGGCACCTCCCTGGCAGTCTATCCAGCCGCAGGACTGATCGACTATTTCCAGGGGGAAAAGATCGTGGTAATCAATAAATCGGCAACGCCCAGGGACAGCATCGCCGACTTATTGATCCAGGCTCCCATCGGAGAAGTGTTCTCCGCCATCGAGCTGTAGCCTGTTTTTTGGCATCCTTCCGCTTTATTTCCGCACCCAGATTCTTACTCTGTTCCGGCCCGCACTGAGCCCTTCCAGCGGGCCGGGGACAGGTTTCTCCCCTCTTGTGCGATCCGTCAGATCCTTTGCAAAGAAAATCTCTCCGTCCGTCTCCCCAGTCTGCCCCACGCCAAATACCGGCGCTTCAAAAGCCGCCTCCGAAATGCGCGTCATCTCCAGCTCTCCGGTGTGATAAATGTGCGTGGGCAGCCGAAACAGCTCTTCCGGAAGCGTGATCTCCAAATAGACCTCCCGATCTTCCGTTACGATCCGCAGGTCCGGATCCATCTCCGATTCACATTTCTCCTGCTCCCGGTCAAATGCCCGGGCTCCCTTCAGATAGACATTTCCGTTGATATAGGCCGCCTGCTTGACGCGGTCAAACCGCTTGATATCCGGGATCCCCTCGGCCCGCACACGCGCCTCATATTCCTCCCAGGTGACCGGAGAGCCGTCATAGCTGACGGTACCATAGACTCCCACCTCCTCCGGCTCCTGGCCGCCCAGAAAGATATTCTGATACCATCTGTCATCTCCCCGGTACACCAGTGCCGTCCCCAAAATATCCGTGGAATGTGGCAAATGGTAAGGGGTGGAGCGTTCCAGCACCGCGTAGTGATGGATCAATCCGCCGCACAGGTTATGAAGATAGGCACCTCCCTGCGCCGCATTGTCAAAGAAATACCCCGCTGTAAAAAGGTTGTTGTCCACAATAAAAGGCCCATGGGACACTTCGATCATCAGGTCACGGTCGTTGCCGTCATAGATATTGCGGCTGACTCTGGTACCCTGGGTCTGCCAATCCAGCCAGGTACCCAGGGTACAGTGATGGATATAATTGTGGCAGATCTGCGTGTCGATTGCGGCATGCAGCTTGATCCCCGCCAACTCGTGCCCATAAAACTCATGCTTTGTCGCGATATGGTATATCTCATTCCCGTAGATCTCACAGAAAATCGCCCCCATATGCCCGGCGATCCCGTTCTGTCCGCAGTCCCAGATGACATTGTTCCGAACGATATGGGAACCGATCCGCTCCCGGTCCCAGCCCATAGCCTTCGCGCGGAACACCGCCTCCATCTGATGCTGATAGCCCGGTTTCCGGCGCCATCGCTCCGCTGCGTTATGGCCCGTGGAAATCTCCTTCCCCAGGCTGATTCCCACACATTTCGAATCATGGATCCGGTTGTTTTCGATGATCCATCCCTTACTCCAATGCGGCCCGATCAGGCCCGGCTGATCCGCCGTAGGAGGCGCCCAGGGCGTCGCCGCATGGGCCATCTCGAAGCCCCGCACCGTGATATAATGAATCCCCGTCTGCTCCGGATAAAAGCAGGAGCGTCTCACATGGATCTCCACCGTCTCCCGGTTGGGATCCGCCCCCTGAAAATTGGCGTACAGGCAGGTAGTATCTTCATCCACCTCACAGTACCACCGGTAAACGGTCCGCTCCGGCTCCCGGATATACTCCGTCCGCCCCCGCCAGGGACGGTAAGGCGCCCGCTCCATCCTCTCCGGGTGCATGACCTGCTCCAGACAAAACGCTTCGTAAAAGCTCTTCCCGTTTAAATAGATCTCTCCGGTATGGACGGGATGCTCCCGCGGTTCCGAGAGCCAGTCCCCCATCACCGGCGTATCGTAGGGGTTGTAGTCCCCAAACATCTCGTTCGGCAGCCGCACGCTCCACACGTCGCCTTCCAGCCGCTCCCAGCCTGTGATCCGCTCAGAGCCCTTGATCACCACCCGTTCTCCCTCCGCGGCCTGATAGACGATACGCTTTCGCTCATTCCAGCCCCCGAAGCGCGGCCTCACCCACTCTCGGTACTCCCCTTGATGCACGGTCACGGTGTCTCCCGCCACCGCCAGCTCCGCCGCTCTCTGAATCGTTAAAAATGGGGCATCCGCAGAGCCCTCGTTTTTATCCGAACCGTTTTTCGCCACATGATAAACCCTGGCCATCTACAAATGCCCCTTCCTTTTATTTAATTTTATGATTTATAGAATTTAGACAGAAAGCTTAAACTGATCCACATTACTGTTCAACAGTGCGATATCCTGCGTCAGCGTCCTGACGATCTCGTCCGACTGGCCCACGATATTTTCCAGCTGCTCCGCCATACTGGAGGTTTCCTCGGTAGACGCCGCATTGTCCGTCGCCAGACTGTTCAGCTCATTGATATTCCCAGTGACCTTATCGCGCTGATCGTTCACATGCTCGATCAGATCCGCGATGGAATTCACCGACTGCACGCAGGAGTTCAGGTTCTGCTCCAGTTTCGCAAACACGCTGCTGGTATTCCGCAGAGCCTCCACCTGATGGCCGGACGCCTCGTTCATCTTCTGCATAATCTCCACCGACTTCGCGGAGTTCTCAATGAGCTCTCCAATGATGGAATTGATCTCGGAGGCTGTGTTCGCAGACTGGGTCGCCAGGCTTCCGATCTCGCCGGCAACCACCGCAAAGCCCCGGCCCGCTTCCC